>JASFSI010000202.1:0-4275 GCA_050114495.1 Lysobacterales bacterium
TGGACCTGGAAGAAGCGGTCCGGGCGCGCGGTTACGGGTTGCTGAGGAAACCGATCAAGCCGGCCGCGCTGCGCGCACTGATGACCAACACGATGAAAAACCTGTGACCGGCTGCCGGGGCGTCTAAAGCTTCGAGTTGGGGTTGTTCACCGCGAGCTTGCCCGCCGCGACCACCGCCTGGGTGCGGTTGCTGACGCCCAGCTTGTTCATGATCGCCGTTACGTGCGCCTTGATGGTCGCTTCCGAGACGCCCAGCTCAAAAGCGATCTGCTTGTTCAGCAGGCCCTGCGACATCATCATCAGCACCTTGAACTGCTGCGGCGTCAATTGCGACATGCGCTCCGCCAATTCCAGCTCGGAAGCGTCCTGCACCGATCGGCCCGCGGCCATCTGTGCCGGTACCCAGATCTCGCCCATCAGGATGGCCGCGATCGCCTGGGTGATGGTCTCTATGCCCGAAGACTTGGGAATGAACCCGGCGGCGCCGTGCTCCAGGGCCCTGCGAATGACGACGGGATCCTCGTTGGCGGAAATGATCACGATGGGTACGCTGGGGTATCGCTTGCACAGGTAAACGAGACCGGCGAAACCGCTGACCCCTGGCATGTGCAGATCGAGCAGCACCAGGTCCACTTCCTGCTGTTCATCGACCAGCTTCTGCAGGCTCTCAAACGAAGACGCTTCCAGGAACCGTGTTTCGCCCTGTTCCGCCTCGAGCGCCTCCTTGATCGCGGCGCGGAACAAGGGGTGGTCGTCAGCAACGATCACCGTCTCGGCCTGCAGTGCAATCAATCGGTTCATGATTCAAATTCTCCCAGCTAAGGCGCGCCAGCGCTACCATACGAAAGTATGAGTAAGTCTCCGGGTTGCCCGCTCTCGCGGGCGACCGCTTTAGACCAAAGGCTAATACCTTGTAAACATCAAATTTCGCATGATTCATTGGCACACTGGAAATGGGAGAGGCTCAAATGGCCCTGAAATCGACCAAGAAATTACTGCTCGGACTGTCCGTAGCGGCCGCCCTTGGCTGCAGCACGGGTAGCGTTTTCGCGGACGGGGACCGCGTCGAGGAGCTCGAAGCGCGTATCGCCGAACTCGAGGCGCTTGTCGGTCAACTGCTTCGGCAACAGCAACAGCCCGCCCCGGCCGCCGGCCCGAGCGCCGAGGAAATTGAAGCCCAGGCGGAAGCGGCCGCCGAGGCAAAAATGGAAGAGCTGCTGGCTGAGCACAAAGCCATGGTCGCCGAACAGGAACACAAGCACTCCTACAAGTTTGGCGGCTACGTCAAGACCGACGTCATCTACAGCAGGTACAGCGGGGGCTCGTCCACCGGTGCCGGACGCGATTTCTACATTCCGGGAACCGTGCCGGTCGGCGGCAAAAGCCAAAGCTATTTCGACATGCACGCCAAGGAGTCACGTCTCAACTTCAACTCCACGCACAACCTGGATAACGGGGCCACGGTCCGGGCCTTTATCGAGATGGACTTCCTGCTCAGCGGACAGGGGAACGAGCGCGTATCCAGTTCCTGGTCGCCGCGCATCCGGCATGCCTTCTTTACTTACAACAACTGGCTGTTCGGCCAGACCTGGAATACGTTCTTTAACGTTGGCGCACTGCCTGAAAACCTGGATTTCGTCGGCCCGGCAGAATCCACCATCTTTGGCCGCCAGCCGATGGTTCGCTACACGATGGGTAACTGGCAGTTTGCCGCCGAGAATTCGGAAACCACGATTACACCCTACGGCGGCGGCGGTCGCGTGATCGGAGACAGCAACATGATGCCCGATCTCGTTGCGCGCTATAACATGAGCGGTGACTGGGGCAGCTTTACCGTGGCCGGTATTTTCCGCGAACTGGCCTGCGACAACTGCATAGCCGGCGTCGACGACTCGACCAACGGCTACGGCATCAGCCTGTCCGGCAAGTTCAGCATCGGCGCAAAGGACGACTTTCGCTGGATGGCCAGCACCGGCAAGGGCCTTGGCCGCTACATGGGCCTGAACACGGCCAACGGCGCCGTGGTCGACGCCAACGGCGGCCTGGAAGCCATCGACTCCAGCGGCATCTTCGGTTCCTACCGCCATTTCTGGAACGAAAAGTGGCGCAGCAACCTGACCCTGGGTTACCTGACGGTCGACAACGATACGAAACTCACGGGCACCGGTGTGACCAAGAAGGCAAGCAGCCTGCACGTGAACCTGATTTACTCGCCGGTTCCGAAGATGGACTTCGGCATCGAGTACATGCGCGCCAACCGTGAAGTCGAGAACGGCGCTGACGGCGACCTGGACCGCTTCCAGTTCTCCGCCAAGTACGCCTTCTGATCCCTCGACAGGCAAGGAAGAAAAAAACCGGGCTGCTTTCGCGGCCCGGTTTTTTTTGATCCGTCATACGCGGTCACCAGCGCCGGGCGCAACGGGCGGCTCAGTTACAGCTATCCAGTACGGCTTTCTCTGTCGCCTGCAATTGCTGAATGCTCGTCTTGCGATCGTATTTCTTGTCCTGAAGAACGCGTTCGTACAGCCGTTTGCAGATTTCGCTGTCGCTGCGCTCGGCCAGCATCGAAATACGGGCGATGATCGCTTCCCGGGACTGCTCGCAAACGGTTTTTACGATCTCCTCTTTCTGCTCAATCAATGCTTTGTGCTCTTCATCTTCGATGTACCGTCTCGCCCCGGTATACGACTCGGAGTGGAGCGAAAACTGGTCATGAAGCCGGCCCTCCTCATCGAAATAGATGGCCTCACCTTCACGCAGGTTGTGCAGATCCACCATGGCTTCGACGCAGCTGCTGCGGTTGTCGCTCCTGGCCATTTCCTGGCGTGACCGGGCCGCCCGGTTTTCCTGCTGTAGCACCTCTTGCTCGGCCTGGCGCAGTTCACGGTCCTGAATCATCGCCTTCGAACGCCGCTTTGCTTCTTCAACCCGCTCCGGGTCAGGAGGCGGCACGATTTTAACCTGCTGCGCATCCTTGTCGTCGGGACAGGTTTCGGCGTAATGAACCACTCCGTTCTCGTCCGTCCATTTGCACAGGCCGGCAGCACCAGCGGCATCGATGAACAAAACGGAAACAAGAACGGCGAAAAGCGAAATCCGGGCCCGGGCGAGAGCAGACATGTTTGAACCTCCCGTCGCGGTCGAAAGGCGCGGCCGCGACTGACAGCCAGCGAAAGAGTCCGCCGGTTCATTATACGCCCATGAGACACCGAATTTTTTGGCCGACGCCGGAACAGCAGGGGCCGGCCCGGACCGATTGCCGTCAGCAAACGCCGCGCGTATCGACCAGCGAGGGCTTGAGCTCGGACATGCGTCGCACCCCCATCAATGCCATTGAATTGGCGATTTCGCGACGCATCACGGACAGCGTGTCCGCGACACCCTTTTCACCCCGCGCGGCGAGTGGAAACGCCCAGCTCCGCCCGATCATCACGCCGCGCGCACCCAGCGCGACGGCCTTGACCGCGTCGGCACCGCAGCGGATTCCGCTGTCGACGTAAACTTCAGCATCGTCGCCGACGGCATCCACAACCTCCGGAAGCCTGGAAATACTCGAAGCGACACCGTCGAGCTGCCGCCCGCCGTGATTGGAGACCACGACGCCGTCCGCACCGCAGGCGATGGCCTCGCGTGCATCGCCGGCGCACATCACCCCCTTGATCAGCAGTTTTCCCGCCCAGCGTTCGCGCAGCCAGCGGATATCGTCCCAGGTGACCGTGGGATCGAACTGTGAATCGATGAAATCCTTGAAACCCTGCAGGTCGTGCACGCCCCGGATCACGCCACGCAGGCTTCCAAAATCGTGGGGCTTGCCGCGCAAGCCGACGTCGTAGAGCCAGCGGGGACGGCTCGCCAGCTGGAGCATTTTTGCCGCCGCACCGCGCAATCCGCCGGCCATCATGCCATTGTGATCGTCCCGGTAGCGCTTGCCCAGCATGGGCAGATCCACGGTGAACACCAGTACCGGAACCGACGCATTCGCGACCCGCTGCAGAATACCGTCCACGATGCCGCGGTCCCGCAGCATGTAAAGCTGGAACCAGGCATTTCCCGCCGCAGCCGCCTGCACTTCCTCGACCGTGCAGATCCCCATGGTCGCAGCGGTGAACGGCACGCCGGCCAACTCGGCGGCCCGGGCGGCCTGCGCCTCACCCCGCCTGCGGTACATTCCCGCCAGCGCAACCGGACCGAGAATAACCGGCATGGCGCCCCTCACGCCCATCATTTCGACCCCGGTGTCGATGTCGCCGACGTCGCGCAGCACGCGCTGCTCAA
>JASFSI010000203.1:0-4273 GCA_050114495.1 Lysobacterales bacterium
TTCAGGAGATGGCTGTCGCTTGCTTTTTCAACCGTGAAGGTGGCGTAGTGATTATCTTTCTGGAACAGCGCCAGCCCGGCCTCGCTTTTCTCGGCGGCCGGTTCGAACAGCATTCGGGTCTCGAAATGGAAGGCGGTCTCTGTCTGGCGAATACCCATCAGGCTGGCGCGGCCGCGTTCGCTGATCACCTCGGGCCGGGTTTGCAGGCGCAGAAAACCGGGCCGTTCGGTTAACGACCAGCTGCCCGGCAGCGGCAGGCGGCGAAAATTCCATTGCAGGTCCAGCGCGGCGTCATCGAATTCATCGACCCACCCGTTCAGGCGCTCTTGCGGCCTGTCCGCAAAAGGCAGAGGAAAATGCCGTTCGACCCGCCCGCTCAGGGGCGATGCCACGGGCCAGAGGTATTTCGGGTCTTTCCACTCCCAGGGTTCGCGTTCCCAGGCAACCGGCACGAGATGGCTTTCACGTCCCATGTTCGATCGGCGCTGGATTTCGCCCCGAATGCCCAGCGCGACCAGGTACCAGCGGCCGTCGGGCAACTGGAACAGATCGGCGTGGCCGGTGCTGTTCACCCAGTGGTCGTAAGACAGGTGGCGCGAGGTCAGCACGGGGTTGCGCGGATTGGAGTGGTAGGGCCCGGTAATATTTTCGCTGACCGCTACCATCACGGCGTGGTCGAAGCTGGTGCCGCCCTCGGCGATCAGCAGGTAGTAGCGGCCGTCATGCCGGTAGAGGTGCGGGCCTTCCGCCCAGACACCGCCGCAGGCGCCCCGCCACAGCAGGTGGCGTTTCCCTTTGAGGGACCAGTCGGATGTATCGAGTTCCTGCAGCCAGATCTCGCCCTCGCCGGGAAAATTCGGGACTTCGGGCGCCTGGTTTCCGAGGTACCAGCTGCGGCCGTCCTCGTCAAAAAAAAGATCCGGATCGATTCCGGGCGCCCCCTCGATCACGTGTGGATCCGACCAGGGGCCGGCGGGGTCCTCGGCCGTGATGACGAAATTCACCATCTCTGCCTGCGCGCCCGGCCGGTCCGGCAGGTAGACATTGGTGGTGATAATGTAAAACCGCCCGTCACCGCAGCGGATGCTGGGGGCGTGGATACCGCCATCGGACTGCACGTCGACGAGGTTCACCGCTCCGCTGACCTGCGAGGGACGGTGCAGGCCATGGCCAATCAGTTCCCAGTTCACGAGATCAGGGCTGCGGTGGATCGGCAGGCCCGGAAAGTACTCGAAAGTGGAGTTGACCAGGTACCAGTAGTCGCCGTCCCGGCAGATCGACGGGTCCGGGTAGCCTCCGGGCAGAATCGGGTTGCGAAAATAAGGATCTTCGCCGGCTGCGGTTGCGTTTATCGAGGCAAGGAACAGCAGGGCGGGCAGGAGGGTTCGTGAGTACATGGTGCGTCGTTTCCTTTCAGTTCGTGGCCGGCTTGCCCGGCTGGGTCCAGATCCGCTGCCAGATCGCGCCTAGAAACCCTTTTTCCAGCTTCGCGGGCTGCAACCGGGTCTCGATCGGCAGCCAGTTGGCGCCGTCGTACCGAGCGACCTCGTGCTTGAATACGAACACGGGTGCCTGGCCCATCCTGAGGTCGGCCAGCACCAGCGTGTCGCCTTCGATGACCGGCTTCATGAATCCGTTCGAGAACCAGACCAGGCGGTCCACGGCCCAGATTCCCGAGGCCGCCTCGAGGGCCATTCGATTGGAATCATGCGCGACAAAATGCATCGGCGCTTTATCGGCAACCAGGGAGTACAGGCCTTCGACGTGGCCCTGCTCCGTGACCACCACCACCCGCCACAGCAGCGAGTTGAAAGGTGTCGGTGTTGAAAAGACCGGTTGCGTGGGCAGGCCGGCGGCGGCCAGCGATTCCAGCGCGGCGTTTTCCGCCAGGCCCTTGCCCACCCAGGTCCAGCCGAGGTAGAGGCCGGACAGCGCCAGCCCGGTAGCGAGCAGGGTGCCGGCGCGGCGGCTGGCCGGCCGGATCGCGGCGAAAAGGGTTCCGATCAACAGCGGCAGCGTGAACAGTGGATCGATGATGAACAGGGTCGACCATGATACCGGCGGTGACTCGAGCGGCCAGAACAACTGGGTGCCGTACGCGTTGTGCGAGTCCAGCAACGGGTGCGTGACCAGGGTCAGCAAGATGGCCCAGAACCACGGTCGGGGGGCATCACGAACGGGGGCCCAGAAGCGTCTCAAAACCAGCCAGAGCAGCATGGCAAAAGGGGCCAGTACGAACAGCGAGTGGCTGAAGCCGCGATGGTAGGTGTAGTTTTCCACCGCGCCGCCGAAATCGATGAATACGTCAAGGTCCGGCAGGGTTCCCAGCGCGGCACCCAGCAGCAGGGCTTTTCGGCGCTGACCTGCCGGTACGCAGGCAGCGGCGACGGAAGCGCCCAGCACGATTTGGGTCAATGAATCCATTGCAAACGGACTATAAAGGAAGCGCACGCCGAGCACACGACCGCAATGTCCCTTCGTCGCTTGAATTTCCCGTTTATAATTCACACTTTGACGAATTGGATTCAAAATACGCGGCGCCCGGTCAACGGTTCGCGGCACTGCGAAAGACCGCGCAACCGAGGAGATACAAACATGTTGAAGTACGGCCCGATCCTGCTCATCATCGCCATTCTGGCCGCACCCACGGCCCACGCTGTCGAAGCGCTGTCTTCATCGGAACTTCTGTCCCACTGCGACAGGTTCGAAGACCCGGATGCTGAAGAAGACCGCATCTTCTGCCTGCGTTACATTCAAGGCTTCATCGATGGTGCCGTCGCAACGGACGAGCGCGTCGTGCAGAACGTCACCCGCGAACTGGGCGGTGGCGAGTCTTTCAGTCAACGTGCGGCCCGCACCCGTATCGGCAACCGCCTGGGGCAATTCGGCGCGACGGCCTACGCGGAGTACTGTCTCGGTGACCCGGTACCCTTGAAAGAAGTCGTGCAGCACGTCGTCGATGACGCCCAGGACCCCGAACTGGTGAAAAAGATTCCGCTGGCCCGGGAACTGGTGTACCAGGCCCTGCGCACCCACTATCCCTGCAGCGTGGTTGAATAGGCCGGCGTGGACGAGATGCCCGATAAGCAGACCGGCATTGCCGCGCGGCGCACGCCCCTGGTCAAGACGGCCGTTCTTGCCGTGCTGCTCGTGGCCGCGTGGCTGCTGTGGTCGGGTATTTACAAACCCCTGCTGCTGGCCCTCGGGCTTTTTTCCTGTGTGCTGGTGCTGTATCTCTCCTGGCGCATGCACCTGCTGGAGCAGGAACTGTTCTCGTTCCGGTATTTTGCACGGCTCGTGCGTTACTGGGCCTGGCTGGGACGTGAAATCTGGCGCTCCAGCATCACCGTCACGCGCATCGTGCTGGATCCGAAGCTTCCCATCAGTCCGACGGTCATCGAGTTCGACGCCCACTGCGCGCACCCCGTGGACCGCGCGATCCTGGGCAATTCCATCACGCTCACGCCCGGCACGCTGACCCTGCACGTCGACGAAACGCACTTTATCGTGCACGCCTTGACCGAGGAAGGAGCGAGGGATATTGCCGAGGGCGAGATGGACCGGCGCGTCAGTGAGCTGAGGAGCGACTGAAGTGTATTACGCTGTGACCATAGCAACCCTCGTCACGATGGCCCTGGCCCTGGCGCGGGCCGTGCTCGGCCCGACGGTCTACGATCGCGTTCTGTCGGTCAACATGTTCGGCACCAAGACCGTGCTGCTGATCTCCGTCATCGCCTACCTGGCCGGCCGGCCCGATTTTCTCGACCTTGCGCTGGCTTATGCGCTGATCAACTTTATCGGGGTGCTGGCCGTGCTCGAGTTCTTCAAGTCGCGTACGGTGCGCCGGCTGAAGGAGCAATCGGAGCGGGAAGAAAGCTGATGCAAACTGTGCTCGACATCATCAGCTGGGTCCTGCTCACGGCCGGGGGCGCTTTTGTCCTGGTCGGCGGCATCGGCGCGCTGCGCATGCCCAACCTCTACACGCGCATGCATGCCGCCAGCGTGACGGATACGGTGGGCGCCATTCTGGTGCTGGGCGGCGTGATGCTGCAGGCCGGCCTGACCCTGGCGACCATCAAGCTGGCGGCGATTCTCCTGTTTTTGCTGATTACCAGCCCGACCGCTTCCTACGCCCTGGCCAACGCGGCGATGATTGCGGGCATCAAGCCGGAAGCGGGGCGCGCGCCCGACACGGAGCATGATTCGTGACGATCCTGTTCAGTGTTTTCCTGCTGACCCTGCTGGTCATTACCGCGGTCGCGGTGGTGCAGAC
>JASFSI010000204.1:0-4255 GCA_050114495.1 Lysobacterales bacterium
CCAGGATCGTCGGAACGATATCGGTAACGTTCTGAAACTGCCGCCGCCACTCGCCCCGGGCCTCGATGGCCTTGGGGTAGCGCACGGCCGTGGCGGACATGGTCCCACCGAAATGGGACGCCATCTGCTTGGTCCACTGGAACGGGGTCGATGAGGCGTACGCCCATGCCACGGAAAAATGGTTAGCCAGGTGCGGGCCGCCCCAGGCTTCCAGCCCCCCGAATTCCTCGAGTTTTTCCAACTGCTGTTCCATGGTCAGCGGCGGAAAACCATTCTGCATCAACAGCTCGGAGAAGGTTCCGGTCGGCGTACCCTCTGCAGTGGCGCCATTGTCGGCGGTCAGGTAGATCACGAGGGTATTGTCCAACTCGCCCATTTCCTCGATGTGGTCGATGACCCGTCCGATGTGATAATCGACATGCTCCAGGAATGCCGCATTGACCTCCATCTGCCGTGCCAGGTATCGTTTTCCTTCCTCGCTGAAAGAATCCCACTCGGGAATGGATTCCGGCCAGTCCACCATTTCGGCGTCTTCGGGAACCAGGCCCAGTTTTTTCTGGCGCTCCAGCAGTTGCGCACGGTAAGCATGCCAACCGTCATCGAACTGTCCCTTGTATTTATCGCGCCATTCTTCGGGGACCTGGATGGGCGCATGCACGGCGCCCGGCGTGTAGTACATGAAGAAGGGGACATCCCGCAGGCCTTTCCAGTTGTCCAGCCACTTGATGGCCTGGTCCGCCATACCGTGGGAAATGTGGAACTTGGATCCATCGGCATTGGTTTTCGGGGTGTCGATCGCCGTGTTGTTCTCGTACAGCAAGGGGTAAAACTGGTTGGTTTCGCCGCCCAGGAATCCCCAGAAGTATTCGAAGCCCCAGATGCCCGTGGGCCAGCTTTCGAACGGGCCGGCAGGGGAGGCTTCCTCCATGGGCGTGTTGTGCCATTTGCCGAAGGCCGCCGTGGCATAGCCATTGTCGGTCAGGATCTTGGCAATGGAGGGTGTGCTGTAATCGATCTGCGAATTGTATCCCGGGTACCCGGTGGCGAATTCTGAAATGATCCCGGTTCCGATCTGGTGAATGTTATAACCGGTCAACAGTGAACCCCGGGTCGGGGAACAGACCGCCGCCACGGACATGTGCGTGTAGCGAATGCCCTCATCACCCAAACGGTCGAACGTGGGCGTGCGCATGACGCCCCCGAATGACGAGGCATTCGAGTAGCCGGCGTCATCCAGCATGATGACAAGCACATTGGGCGCGCCTTCGGGCGCTTTCGGCGGCCCGATGAAATCGGGCTTCGAGTCCGCCAGGGTTTTGCCCTGGACGCCTTCCCAATCCGCCAACGGATAAGGTATGGCGTTGCCGTCTCCACTCTCCTGGGCGACAGCCGCCTGACTGAAAAACAAAATAAAGAGAGCACCAAAAAATGGAATTACGGAATTCAGTGTTTTCATGGTTACTACCTGCTCGTTAGAAATCATTCAATTTACAAACATCCTACACCGCCTAGGTCAATCCAATGACGCCTGATCCCCGGTCGCGTCAAGTGCTATCGGCCGGATGGTTTATCCTGCCTCCCGACCGGCGCCTTTTATTCTGCGGGATCGGCAACGCACTTCAGCCAATCAATCATCTCCCGTTCCAGTTCCGCCATCAGTGTACGGTATTCACTCCTGCGCGATTGCGCGAGCGAACCTTCGACCGAGCGCCATCGCAGAAACGCGTCCGAGCACACCAGCCAATCATCACATAGTGAATGGAACGATTCGCTGCGCGCATATTCACGTTCGATCAGGGATTTCCGGTTCGGAAACTGCTCGATCACGCGCTCCAGGCAGGGGTCAGGGAACACAGTACTGACCGGGTTCATCAAAATTGCCTCGAATCCATTGAAACAGCAGTGTCTGCCAGTTAGTGAAAACATACGGCATGGACCGGCTGATACGAAAGAGAAATACTGTAGCCATGCTGTAAACTACATGGCGAATCCCTTGCAGCGGAACGCACGATGGCCGGCGGCGAGAGCAGGCCAGGAATTACCGACCCGGATATGGACGAACCGACATCACAAGCCAGCATGCCGGATGAAGCGATCCTCGAACAGTTGGATCGTATCCTTCGACACGAGGAGTTTCACGCCACCGACAAGATGCGCGATTTCCTCCGCTTCGTCGTCGAGGAGACGCTGGCGGGAAACGCAAGGCTACTCAAGGGATTCACGATCGCGCGCGAAGTATTCGGCCGCGGCAAAGACTTCGACGCCGCCCTGGACCCGGTGGTTCGCATCCAGGCAGGGCGCCTGCGACGCGCCATGGAGCGCTACTACCTGACGGCGGGCCGCCGGGACCCGGTGCTGATCGAAATACCCAAGGGCGGCTACGTTCCCGTTTTCACAGCCGGGCCGGTTCACGGTTCCGAAACCGGAAACCGTGACGCTGGCGAAGTCGCGTCGACGGAAAAATCCTGGCCTTACATCCTGGTTTTGCCGTTTGAAACGCTGGCGAGCGATCCGCAAACCGCTTATCTCGGCACCGGCCTCGCCACGGAATTGTGCATCGGCCTGGGAAGCTGTCCCGAGTTCCGTGTCATGCTGTCCCAAACGCAGGTTCCGGAAGTACCGGGCAATCGCCTGCGCCCTGATTTCATCGTTCGGGGTACGGTCCAGCAGAACGGGAACGAGTGCAAGGTCGTGGTCCAGTTGCTCTTCGCCGCGACAGGCGAGCAACTGTGGGTCGATTCACTTAAAACTACATTGAACGACTCCAGCCTGATCGAATTCCAGGAGCAGACCGCGCGCACCATCACGGCGCGAATCGCCAGCGTCCACGGCGCCATTTTCCGCTCGTTTTCGCCCGAGGACGTGCGCTTGCCCCACCGCAGGCCCAACAACTACCGGGCCATTCTCAAGGGATACAGCTACCACCAGAAAATCGATACGCCGTCATACGCACTCGCGCTGGAAGCCCTGGAAGCGGCACACCGTCACGACCCGGAGTGCGGCCTGGTCTGCACCATGCTCTCGATGATCTACGTGGATAACCTTTCCATGGAATTCATCGATATCGAACGGACTCCGCAGCGGAAAGCGCGCGAACTGGCGCAGGAAGGCGTGCGCCTGATGCCGGACAACCAATTGAGTCGACTGATGCTGTCGCGGGTCCACATGCTAAACGGCGATCTGGAAGCTGGCCGAGCGGAAGCCGAAGCCGCCTTCGCCTTGAATCCCGATTCGCTGATGTTCATGGACGCGATCGGCTACATGCTCGTGATGCTCGGCGACTGGGACCGTGGCGAGCAACTGATCCTGCGCGCGATCGAACTCAACCCCTTCTACCGCCTGTTCGTCCGTTCGGCGCTCTGGGTGAACGCTTTTCGTCAGGGAGACTACGAAAGGGCGCTGGCCGAAGCGGAGCTTTGCGCGGGGGTGACCTATTTCTGGGGCCCGCTGAGCCGCGCCGCAACATTGGGACAACTCGGTCATCCCGGGGCCGGCAGGGCGGTGCGTGGACTGCTGGACCTGAAACCCGACTTCCCGGTTCGCGGCCACACCCTGATCGAACGTTTCATCAAGTTTCCGAAAATCAGCGAGCGCATCGTCGAGGGTCTATCCAAAGCGGGACTGAGTCTGGAGTGATAAAGGGCCAGCCGCGATCAGGCAAGGGCAATCTACTGTAGCCTACATTTCGATACTGTAACTCCCTAGCAACTTGCCTCCCGGGCGAATACGGTTGACGCTGGATTCAGCAGTCCGTCAGGCGAATTCGTGCACGGCTTCACCTTTTCGTGGGACCTCATGCACATATCAATTGCGCGCCGAGAGGAATAAGACGTGGTACGTCACGCGTTCAACATCATCACCGTTACACTGGCGGCGAGATTCGAACGCCATGGAATGAGCAGAAGAAGTAGAAACAGACCAAGGTCGAAAAAAGGAGGACAACAATGAAAGCCGTTATCACTGCAACCGTCGTTACCCTTGCCCTGTTGGCATCCGGTTCAGACGCGCTCGCCGAGGCGAGCAAGACACCGGTCACGGTAGCCAACTTCGTGCGGGCCGAATCGGACCACATGATCCGCGCCAACATGGAGATGGTAGGCGTAACCTTCGGCACGTTCGTGCACCTGCGCGAGCCCACCACTCCGGACAACCAGCCGGTGATCCGCATGAACCAGGATACGCTCTACTCCGCGACGGTGCTGGACCTGTCCAAGCCGGTGACGATCACACTGCCGGAGATCGGCGGCCGCTACAT
>JASFSI010000205.1:0-4235 GCA_050114495.1 Lysobacterales bacterium
GCCAGGCTGTCGGTGTGATAGGCCAGCAGGTTGAGCGATTCCATGAACGAATCCTGCATGCCCACGAAACGGCACGAGTCGAGCAATTCAATGGCTTCGGCCACCAGATCGGGATCGCGGTGCAGAAGCCTTTCACGGACGAACTTCAAGTCCTCGGGCGGCTCGGTGTGTTTGTTGACGATGTTGCCAAACAGAAGCCAGCTCAATGCGTAACCTTTGGGCCTGCCGTCAAGGCGGTCTGCAGCGAAAACCTCGGTCAGGTTTGCAGATGCCGGGATCTTGCCGCCCTGCTTTGAGAAGTAAAAAGCGGAAAGCAGGCGGTCCCGCGGTTCCCGCAGCCAGGTGAAACTGCTTTTCGGGATGGGGCCGGTTCCCCATGGAATGCGGCCCAGGTGACCGCGAACCAACTGGTAACGCTGCGGAGTGATGTGGCCGTTCTGGAAGATTTCAGTGGAAAAATAATAGGGATAAATATCCCGTTGATGGACCAGGTTGTCCACGAACAACCTGACCGTTGTCCCGCCGCACTTCGCCACGTGGATAAAATTCAGCGGCCCGGATTCCTTGCCCGGCTTGTTCATGGTGTTGATGGATAAATGCATTTTCGACTGTAATCCAGGGGTCCCCGGGGGCCTACCAGTCCTTTGCGGGGAAGTGAACCAGGGTTTTCAGAGGCCAGTCCGTGCCGGATTCCTCGAGACGTTCCCTGAAGACCGGCGTGTATTCCAGGTCGAATGGCGCGCCGCAGCCGCAGTACACGCTGGTCAGCAGCAGCAGAAAGGACCCGCCGGGGCGAGCGTCCATCGCAGCGGCAAGCCGGTTGGCGCCTTCACGGTCACCGATGGCGGCGTTGATGGTGATTTCGCCCCACTGGTTCCGGCCATGCTGCGCGATCCACTCGTTCATGGCGTCGCGCGCGGCGTCGGCGTCACCCATCAGCGCCAGCGGCAGCGGCCGGCCGGTGATTCCGGCGAATTCGACGTCCTGTTCGATTTCCGGGGCCAGCGCCAGCGCGTCTTCAGCACGCCCCATGGCCAGGTAGACCCACGACTTCGTCGACGCGAACCAGGCGTTGCTTCCCATTTGGATTTCAGCCTGCTCGAGCAACTTGAGTGAACGCTCGAAATTCCCCAGCGACAGCTCTGCCTGCGCAACCTTCATGGGCGCGACGACGTTAAGCGGCTCACAGCGTTGAAAACGCTCCCACACGTCCAGCATTTCTTCTGCATGGCCGATGCCGACGGCCAGTTCGATCCAGTTGGGTGCCGGGCAGCCTTCAACCGCCACTGCTTTTTCGATGCGGTCGTGCAGCGGAGTCCAGTCGTCTGAAAACAGGACCCGTTCGACGTCGATGAAGGCCTTGCGCGGTGAGTCGCCCGAGTACCGCCAGGCGGCATCCAGCACCCGGCGCAGTTCCGCCAGTGCCTCGGCTTGCTCCCCGGGCTTGCTGTGGTTGTCCAGGATGATGTGGCCGAAGTAATCGGACATGTCCCAGTAGGCCGCCCCGAATTCGGGCACCAGATCGATGGCCCGGTTGAAGTGGACGAGCCCCACGCGCATGTCCTCGAGCAGGTTGATGCTGCCGTGCGCCATCGCGAATTGCTGTTTGCCCTTCTGGTATTCGATGAACGCATCCACGTTGCGCACGCCGGCGGCCTGCATGCGCCGCCAGGCGTCGTCGTCGAGGATGATTTTCATCGCGTCGGCGACGTTGCGGGCGATGTCGTCCTGGATGGCGAAGACGTCGTCCATGGTGCGGTCGTAGGTTTCCGACCACAGGTGGAAGCCGTCATCCACGCGGATCAGCTGCGCGGTGACGCGCACCTGGTTGCCCTGCCGCCGCACGCTGCCCTCCAGCACGTTGGCCACGCCCAGGGTGCTGCCGATCACGCGCAGGTCCTCGTTTTTGCCCTTGTAGCTGAAGGACGAGGTGCGGCCCGCCACCTGCAGGTCGTGGATCTGGGCCAGTTGGTTAAGCAGTTCCTCGGACAGGCCGTCGGCGAAATACTCGTTTTCCGGGTCCGCGCTCATGTTGACGAAGGGCAGCACCGCGATCGAGCGCTTGTTCGCAGCCGCTTCGCGCGTGACGGCGGGCGGCGGCTGGCCGGTTTCGTCGCTGACGGTCGCGATGGGTTCCGTCACCGCCTTATCCTGTGTTCGGGGTATGACGTATGGCTGCAGCAGCACGAAGGCGACACCCAGCACGACCATGGCGATGGTCAGGTAGTTCAGTTTGCGCCCGGTTTCATGGGCAATGGACTGCGAACGGTCAATTTCTGAATCGCGCTTGATGCCCTCGGGCGTGAGTTCGAACGCCCAGGCGAACAAGGCGACCGGCACGAGGCCGATGGCCAGCAGCAGGAACAGCAGGCGAAAGGCCCAGGCAGGCACGCCGAAAGCCTCCAGCAGGATGTCGGCGACCTGCAGCAGCACCCAGGACATCACCACGTAAGCGGCGGTGACGCGGAATACGTTGCGGCGCTTGAGCTCATTGAAAAAGGACACGGCCGGGTCTCTGCATGACCAATGATTGCCGGAAAGACTACCTGCAAGTCATGGAAATGCCAAACGCCATGGCGTGCCGGGCTGGTCGATCTGTCAGAATGGCAGCCAACGGGTCGCGCGGTTGGACACATCATGACGGATTTGCTGGAACACACCATCGGCTGCCCTTACTGCGGCGAAGCCATCACGATATTTGCGGACCCGTCGGTCCCGGAGCAGGAATACGTCGAGGATTGCCAGGTTTGCTGCCAGCCCATCGTTCTGCGCGTGACGGTCACGATGCAGGGCGAGGCGATGGTTGAATCCCGAAGAGAGAACGAATAGGCCGCCGGTTAGCGGTGCGCGTGGTCCTCGCGGGCCTCCTGCACGGCCTGCCGATAGGCCGCCACGAAATCCCCTTCCGTCACGGTGCCGACCAGTCGCATCGACGCGTCATCTTCCACCACCGGAACCGACCGGCCCACGAACGTCTCGATGGCGAGAAACCCGTCCCACAGGCTGTCCGATGCCGTGAGCCGGACATGAGCCGGTTCGCACAGGTCCCGCGCCGATTGCGAGGCATCGGCCGACAGCAATCGCCGCAGCGGGATGCGTCCCAGCAAACGCCGTCCCTCGGGTTCGGCCACGAAGATATCGCCCCCGTGGCCCTCCAGGGTTGCCTTGATCTCGGCTGTCGACGCGTCCGGGCCGACCCAGGTAAAGGTATTCGAAAACACTTCCGACACGCTGCGGGCGGACATCAGGCGCTGCTCCCGCGGCCGATCGAGGTCGATTCCCCAGCGCAGGATCTGCCGGTAGAAAATCGAGCGTGCGTGGTAGCGCGTCACCACCGCGTTGGCGGCCACCACGCCCATCATCACGGCGGTAGCGGCCTGGTAGTCTTCGGTCAGTTCAAACACGATCAGGATGGTGGCGATCGGCGCGCCGATCACCGAGGTGACCAGTGCACCCATGCCGACCAGCACGCAGATCTGGTAATCGAGAAACGGAAAAACAAAACCGGCGATGCCGCCAAGCGCGATACCCATGAACAGCGCCGGGCTGAACACGCCACCCGGATAGCGCAGCCCCAGGCAGCTGACGCTGGCCAGCAGCTTGGCCAGCAACAGCAGCGCCAGCAGGCCGATGCCGTAGTTCGACGCGGCGGTGCCGGTATCCAGGATGGCGTGCATGGTGTTTTCACCCAGCCCCAGCACCTGCGGCATCCACAGACCGATGGCGCCGGCCAGCGCTCCGCCCAGTGCGGGCTGAATCCAGATCGGCAGACCGGCCCGGCTGGCCGTTTCGCCCAGTCGCAGCACCCCGTTCATGTACAGCAGCGCCACACCGGCTGAAACCAGCCCCAGCAGCATGTAAACGGGGTACTCCCACAGCACCAGGTGCAGGCTTTCTTCGGACAGTTTCAGCGCGACGTATTCAAAACCATGAAAGCGCGCCACGCCGACGGCGACCACCGACGAGACCGCGATGGGGGCGAATGCACGCAGCGAGAAATTGCCGATGATCACTTCGTGCGCGAAAATCGCGCCGGCAATCGGTGCGTTGAACGAGGCCGAGATCGCAGCCGAAACGCCGCAGCCGAGCAGCACGCGCAGGCCGGTGCGCGTCATTCGCAGCGATTGCCCCAGCGCGGAGGCCACGGTGGCGCCGAGCTGAACCGCGGGCCCGTAGCGGCCCACCGAGGCGCCGAGGCCCAGGGCCAGGGCATCGCAGGCCGCGGTGACCGTGCC
>JASFSI010000206.1:0-4230 GCA_050114495.1 Lysobacterales bacterium
CGCAGCCCGCAGCTTTTTTCGGGCGGGCCACAGCCAGGGCAGAAAACCGATGATCATCGCGAGCAGTGACAGCAGCCACTGGCCGGCGGCTTTGAGGAAATCGAAATCCACGCGCTTGCCGACCTGGTCCGAGAAGAAAGCGGAGAGCGCGGCGTCTCCATGGATCCAGTACATCGCCAAAAACCAGCCGAGCCCGAGGGCGGCGCCCAGTGCGATGGCCGGAACGTGGAGGATGCGAAGCAGACCCAGCGGCCGCCAGGGATTGAACAATGCGAATACAGCCGACAGGCCCAGGAAAACGCCCGCCGGCAGGCCCTTGCTGGCCACGGCCAGCCCGGCGCCGGCATAAGCCGCCCAGGGCGCCCAGCGAGCGGATTTTTCAGCGGTCATCCAGTTGAGCCAGCCCGCCGCGCTGATCAGCAGGAACAGGGTCAGCGGAAGATCCGGAATGGCCCTGCCGGTGGCCTGTACCAGGAACAGGTTCGAAGCCATGATCCAGCCGGCCAGCCAGCCGGCGCCTCGTGTCGTCGCCAGGCCATTGGCCAGCCAATACGTCAGCATGATGATCGCGGCCGAGATCAGCGCGAAGGGCAGCCGCGAACTGAACGGACCGATGCCGAAAACCGAGTAGCTGCCCGCGATCGCCCAGTAGGTAACCGGCGGCTTGATGAAACGGTTGCTGCCGTCGGGATACTTGGGTGTCATCCAGTCGCCCGTCTGGTTCATCGTGATGGCCGCGTTCGTGTAATGCCGTTCATCCGGGTGGAATGAAATGTAGTCCGAGTAATAGGGATAGAGCAGCGCCACAAACACGGCTGCTATGAGCAGCGGCTTGAGGATCTCTGCCGATCTCAGGAACACGGCTTCACTCCCACGGATCCGCGCAGCCTGCCGGTTCGGCGGTTCACTGTTCGACGCCTTTTCCGGCATGCCATTTCACCTCGGAGAGATCGACCTGTTCCCGCACCGGGTAATGCTGTTTCTGCCGCGTGCGAGCGAGCATTTCCGCCAACACGCCGGTGGTGACGAACTGGATACCGGCCAGCGCCAGCAGTATGCCGGTGAACAGCAGCGGCCGCCCGCCGATGCTGGCGCCCGCAAAGATTTTCAGGGCCAGCAGATAGGCCAGTATCAGGCCGCCCACGGAACCGCAGACCAGCCCGATGCCGCCGAAGAAATGCCCCGGCCGTCGCGAAAAGCGCATGAAAAAAAGCACGGCGAGCAGGTCGAGTATCACGCGGGCCGTGCGTGAAAAGCCGTACTTCGACTCGCCTTTCAGGCGCGGCCGGTGGTTGACCGGCAACTCGTCGATACGCCGGGGGTCGGTGACGCTGGCTACCCAGGCGGGAATGAAGCGGTGCATCTCGCCCACGAGTTCGACGTTCTTGATGACGTCGCTGCGGTAGAGCTTCAGGCTGCAGCCGTAGTCCGTGATGCGGACGTCGGTGGCTTTCCGGATCAGCCAGTTGGCGACCCGGGACACGAACTTGCGCCGGTAGTCGTCCTTGCGGTCCCGGCGCCAGCCGCAGACCATGTCGAGACGCTGCTGTTCGAGGTGATCGATCATCATCGGGATATCGTGCGGGTCGTTCTGGCGATCGCCGTCCAGCGTGACGATCAGCTCGCCGCGCGCCAGTTCGATGCCGGTCTGCATCGCGGCGGTTTGTCCGAAATTGCGCGCGAAGCGAACGTAGCGAACGTGGTCGCCGAGTTGTTCTCGGCTGGTCGCCAGTTCTTCCCCGGTGCGGTCACGGCTGCCGTCGTCGACCGCGATGAGTTCCCATTTTCCGCGGTATCCGGACAGCGCCTCGTCGATCTCTTCGAGCATCGGGATGACATTGCCTTCCTCGTTGTAGAAAGGGACGACGATGGAGAGACTCTTTGCTTTCTCTTCGGGGCTGGTTGTTTCGTGCATTTTATTGCTTCCGTATTTTTGGTTTTGCGGTCTTTACCGGCAAAAAGGCCAGCGTCACCAGGCTGGACGCCACGAGTACGAATATATGCAGATTGACTGCCGCCGCAATCAGCGTTGGAAAATTGCGTTCGACCAGGGCGCCGACGGCGACGAACGCGGCCTCGAAGGTGCCGCTGCCCGCGATGCCGTGCACCGGCAGCAGGCTGCTGATTTCAGCGCCCAGCGTCGACAGCAGTGCAACGTCGATGGACAGGCCGCTGAGCGCCCGCACGATCATGGCCAGTGATACCAGTTTGCTGGTCCAGATCAGCACGGTCCAGGCCGCCGAGCGGGCCAGCAGCCGTGGGCTGCGCGGCGCCTGCTCCAGTACGCGTTCCAGGAACGCCAGCGAACTGAAGCGGTGGCGGTTGCGCACGGCCAGGATCAGCGTCAGCAAGCCGAGCAGGAACGCCGCCGTTACGGTCAATGCCAGGCGAAGCTGGAGTGCGGATGCCAGTGTCACCGTGATGACCACCGCGATCAGCGCGGCGTCCAGCACGCGCAGCCAGACCAGCTGGAAAATTCCGGACCACCAGTCGAGACCCACGTAGCGCCGCGCCAGGATGGGAAAAGCCAGTTCACCCAGCCGCATCGGCATCAGGTTGTTGGCGGACTGGTGGATGGACGTGAGTTTCAGCATGGCGGGCAGCGGGATGGGTTCCGCCACCGTCGGCGCCAGGAGGTCGCGGATCCTCAGCGCTCTGAACAACTGGCTGAGCACGTAGAGCGAGAATGCGACCAGCACTTGCTGCGGCGCCACCGCAGACCAGGTCGAAAGCACGTTTGACCAGCCGACCTCGGCTTCGACGACGAGGATCAGCGCGATCAGCAGCAGTGTTCCAAGCAGCCATCGCCAGGGATGCAGGGCAAAACGTCCGGACCGCCGCAGGCGGTCCTGGCGGTCGCTCTTGCCGCTCTCATTTTTCACGTGTTATCAAACCGCTTCGTTCGCTTTCTTCTTTCAGTGGTCGGATTTTACTTGATCGCAGCGGCGGCTGGGTTAATGCTTTGTTATTCGAAACGATCACAGGAGTCCCGCAATGACACCGGAAGCTTTTGTCGAACGGCTGGGAAACACCCGGGCCAGCGCCATTCTGCGCACGGACGACCAGGAGAAAGCCGCGCTGGCGATGGATGCCGCGATTCGCGGCGGTTTCACGATCGTCGAGTTCACGCTGACCATCCCCGGCGTTTACGAACTGGTACAGGATTTCTCCAGGCGCGACGGCATCGTCGTGGGTACCGGGACCGTGATGACGGAGGCGGACGTCGAACAGTCCGTTCATGCCGGTGCGCAGTTCGTCGTCGCCCCCAATGTCGACCCGGCCGTCATTCAGGCAGCGACGGAGCACGGTGTCGCCAGCATGCCCGGCACGCATACGCCCTCGGAGATGCTGCTCGCGCACCGTTCCGGTGCTTCGCTGTGCAAGCTGTTTCCGGCCCCGGCAGGCGGCCCGGCATGGGTGAAGGCCGTGCTCGGCCCGCTGCCCTACCTGAAAATCGTGCCCACCAACGGCGTCGACGAAACCAATGCGGCCGATTGGCTGGCCGCCGGTGCGTACGGCGTCGGTTTCGTGGCGCCGCTGTTTCCGGCGGACGATATCGAAAAAGAGCGCTGGGGCGCTATCGAGGACCGTGCGGCGCGCTGCATTGCGGCCGTCCGCGGCAGCGCGGGAGGGGCACCATGAAACGGGCCGGTATTTTCAGCGCAATGATCGTGCTCCTGGCTTGCCTGGTTCCGTTCCCGGCGCTGAGCGCCCAAACGAAAATCGAGGCTGAAAAACTGGACCGGTATTTCGACGCCTTGGTGAGCCAGGACCGGATCATGCTCAGCATCGAGCTTGCCCGGGAAGGTGCCGTCCTTTATCGCTACCAGGGGGGTTTTGCCTCGGTCGAAGATCAACGGCCGCTGACGGAGAAATCCCGTTTTCGTATCGGTTCGATCACCAAGACATTCACGGCCGTGCTGGTCCTGCAATTGGTCGAGGAAGGGCTGATCGGCCTGGATACCAGCCTGGAACAGTACGTTCCCGCCGTGAAGAACGCCTCCGGGATCACGTTGAAACACCTGTTGAGTCACCGCTCGGGTATCGCCAACTTCACCAATGCCCCGGAGTATGCGAACTACATGACGAAAGCCCAGACCCGACAGCAGCTTATTGAACGCATCGCGGCGCTGGAACCGGAATTCGAGCCCGGCGACCGTTACGGCTATTCGAACAGCAACTATTTCCTGCTGGGGGCAATCGTCGAGGACGTTAGCGGAAAGGATTATT
>JASFSI010000207.1:0-4218 GCA_050114495.1 Lysobacterales bacterium
AGCAGGGAATCAATAGGCCAGCGGCGCTTTTTATCACGAGCACATAGGTACCGGGCTCCGCTTTCATGCCTGGGCGCTCGCAGCGTTTAAAAGAAACCCCGCCGAAGCGGGGTTTCCCATTCTTGCTTCTGTGCCAAACTGTCAGAGCAGTTTGAACACGGCTTCCAGGCTGTCCTTGGCGTCACCGAACAGCATCCGGGTGTTCTCCTTGAAGAACAGCGGATTCTGCACACCGGCGTAACCGGTCGCCATCGAACGCTTCAGCACGATGGACGTCTTGCCCTTCCAGCATTCAAGCACCGGCATGCCGCCGATCGGACCGTCGGGCTCTTCGAGCGCGGACGGGTTCACGATGTCGTTGGCGCCGATGATGATGGACACGTCCACGTTCGGGAAATCGTCATTGATTTCATCCATCTCGAACACGATGTCATATGGCACCTTGGCTTCGGCCAGCAGGACGTTCATGTGTCCGGGCATGCGGCCGGCAACCGGGTGGATTCCGAAGCGGACATTGATCTTCTTATCACGCAATGTCTGCGTGATCTCGTGAACAATGTGCTGAGCCTGGGCGACGGCCATGCCGTAACCGGGAATGATCATCACTTCCTTGGCGTTCTTCAGCAGTTCCGCTGTCTCTTCGGGCAGAATCGGATCGACTTCGCCCTGGTCGGCAGCGTCACCGGCAGCGACGGCGCCACCGCCCGTACCGAAACCGCCCGCGATCACGGACAGGAACTTGCGGTTCATCGCTCGGCACATGATGTAGGACAGGATCGCACCGGAGGAGCCGACCAGCGCGCCGGTCACGATCAGCAGATCGTTGCCCAGCATGAAACCGGTGGCCGCCGCGGCCCACCCCGAGTAGCTGTTCAGCATGGAAACGACGACCGGCATGTCGGCCCCGCCGATGGCCATGACCATGTGGATACCGAACAGCAGGGATACCACCGTCATGATGATCAGCGGCATCCAGCCGGCGGGATTCTCAGCGGTGCCGGTCGGTGACTGCACCACGAACTGGTAGCCGTAGTAAATCACAACCAGCAGCAGGGCCAGGTTCAACCAGTGGCGCCCCGGCAGGGTCAGCGGATTGCCGCTCATCTTGCCGGAAAGTTTTCCAAAAGCGATCACTGAACCGGAGAACGTGACCGCACCGATCAGGATGCCGATGTAGGTCTCGATGTCGTGAATCGTCAGGTCGACGCCCGTGTAGTGCGCCAACCGGCCCGGGTCGAGGAAGTTGGCAAAACCGACCGCGACGGCCGCGAGGCCGACCAGGCTGTGCAGGATGGCCACGAGCTCTGGCATCTGCGTCATCTGTACACGCCGGGCAGCGATCAGTCCGACCGTACCGCCAATGAGCAGCGCGACGATCAGTTCCACGTAGGCCTGGCTGACTATGCCCCAGATGGTGGCAACGAGGGCAATCGCCATGCCGACGATGCCGTACCAGTTGCCCCGCCGCGCGGTTTCCTGGTTGGACAGGCCGCCGAGCGCGAGGATGAAGAGGATGGTCGCAATGATGTACGAAACCACCAAAATTCCGTTGAATTCCATGACGGCCTCCTTACTTCCTGAACATTTCAAGCATGCGACGCGTAACCGCGAAGCCGCCGAAAATGTTGACTGCGGTAATCAGCACCGTTCCCACCGCGATCCACTTGATCAACGGCGTATCCGATGAGATCTGCATGAGTGCGCCGATCACGATGATGCTCGAGATCGCGTTGGTCACGCTCATCAGCGGCGTGTGCAACGCCGCCGTGACGTTCCAGATCACCATGTAGCCGACAAAGCAGGCCAGCACGAATACGGTGAAGTGACCCATGAAGTCGGCCGGTGCGACTGCGCCCAGGCCGAGCAGCGCCAGGCCGGCGACGACCATGCCGATGATTCCGCCGAGGGGCGATTTCTTCTTCTCTTCCTTCGGGGCGGCCGCTTCGGGCGCGGGCGCCGGTTTTGGCGGTGCGGCTGAAATCTGGGGCGGCGGTGGCGGCCAGGTGATCTCGCCTTCGCGGCACACCGTGGCGCCGCGCACGACCTCGTCCTCGAAGTCGATGACGATGTTACCGTCCTTCTCGGGGGTCATATCGGTCAGCAGGTGACGCAGGTTCGTGCCGTACAACTGGCTGGATTGCGCAGCCAGGCGGCTGGCCATGTCCGTGTAACCGATAATGCTGATGCCGTTATGCACGTAGCACTCGTTCGGCTTCGTGAGTTCGCAGTTGCCGCCCTGCTCGGCGGCGAGGTCGACGATCACGCTGCCGTGCTTCATGGACTCGACCATGTCGGCCGTGATCAGCTTCGGAGCCGGCCTGCCCGGAATCAGGGCCGTCGTTATGATGATGTCGACATCCTTCGCCTGTTCAGCGAACAAGGCCATCTCGGCGGCAATAAACTCGTCGCTCATGACCTTGGCATATCCGCCTTCACCTGAGCCGTCTTCGTCATCCTCGAAGTCCAGCATCAGGAACTCGGCATCCATGGATTCGATCTGTTCCTTGACTTCCGGACGGGTGTCAAAGGAGCGCACGATGGCGCCCATGGACTTGGCAGCGCCAATGGCTGCAAGGCCGGCGACACCAGCCCCGATCACCAGTACCTTGGCGGGCAGAACCTTGCCGGCCGCGGTGATCTGGCCGGTAAAGAAACGACCGAAGTGCTGCGCCGCCTCGACGACCGCGCGGTAACCCGCGATGTTCGCCATCGAGCTGAGCGCATCCATCTTCTGTGCACGCGAGATGCGCGGAATGCTGTCCATGGCAAGCACGTTGACTTTCTTGTCGTTGAGCTTGTTCAGCAGTTCCTCGTTCTGGGCCGGCCAGAAGAAGCTGATCAGCGTCTGGCCTTCCTTCAGCCGGTCCGCCTCGTCCCCTTCGGGGCCGCGAACCTTCATCACGATGTCGGAATTCGACCAGACGTCATCCTTGGACACGATCGAACAACCCGCTGCCTCGTAGGCCGAGTCCAGGTAACTGGCCTCGACACCGGCATTGGATTCGACTGCAATTTCGAAACCCAGCTTGATGAGCTGGGCCGCCACTTCCGGCGTCGTCGCGACGCGTTTCTCACCTGCCGCTATCTCTCTCGGTACACCGATTCTCATAGGGAAACTCCGATTGATTTACCGTCTTTAAGATGTCATTTCCCCTTTTGCCGCCCGGCTTGCCGGGCAATTCAGATCAAATGGGGGAATCTTTTTAAAGTTCAGCGTGAGAATACAGACAATGCGCCGGAGCATGTAGATTTAGGTCAATAAAAACGCAAAGAAAACCAGTTTATTTGCGGCTTGCTGACACGGGTTAGCCGGATAACCCGGCGACGAGGTGATACGGTCCGGGTATTTCACTTGGCGCTGCTGCGAAACGGCCGGTATGCTTTTGGTTACACATAACGATAATCAGAAAAGGAGCACATCGATGCTGGACAAACTCGACATCACCCGTAACTGGCTGCCGCGCTACACCGGAATGCCGATCGACCGCTTCGGCGACTACATCCTGCTGACAAACTTCCAGAATTACGTCACCACGTTTGCCGACCACTTCGGCTGCGATGTCTACGGCGAAGGGCGCAGCATGCCGGCCGCCACCAATGACCAGGGCCTGACCATCGTGAATTTCGGCATGGGTTCTCCCAACGCCGCCACCATCATGGACCTGCTTAGCGTGCGCAAGCCGAAGGGCGTGCTGTTTCTCGGCAAGTGCGGCGGCTTGAAAAAGACGACGGAAATCGGGCACTTCATCCTGCCGATCGCCGCGATTCGCGGCGAGGGAACCGGTGACGACTACTTTCCGCCGGAAGTACCCGCCCTGCCCTCATTCAAACTGCACAAGTTCGTTTCGGACAAGATCCTGGAACACAAACTCGACTACCGGTCCGGCGTAATCTATACCACCAACCGTCGTGTCTGGGAGCACGACGAAGCGTTCCACGAAAAGCTTCGCCAGCTTCGTGTCATCGGTATCGACATGGAAACGGCCACGCTGTTCCTGGTCGGCCATGCCAACGAAATTCCGCGCGGCGCACTGCTGCTCGTCTCGGACGTTCCGGTGACACCCGACGGGGTCAAGACCGAGGAATCAGATCGCAAAGTGACCGCACAATGGGTCAAGCTGCATCTGCAGATCGGTATCGAGGCGATGACGGAGCTCGGCATAAAGGGCGAGAAGATCAAGCATTTCCGTTACTGATCCGACCGGGTTCGAACCCATT
>JASFSI010000208.1:0-4201 GCA_050114495.1 Lysobacterales bacterium
CGGCTGCTTCGTCGAGATCGAAGACGGCGTCGAAGGCCTGGTGCACGTGTCCGAAATGGACTGGACCAACAAGAACGTCAACCCGGCCAAGGTCGTGCATACCGGCGACGAGGTCGAGGTCATGGTCCTGGATATCGACGAAGAGCGCCGCCGGATTTCCCTCGGCATGAAACAGTGCCAGGAGAATCCCTGGGAAGCGTTTGCCGCCACGCACAACAAGGGCGACAAGGTTTCCGGCGGGATCAAGTCGATCACCGATTTCGGTATCTTCATTGGCCTGGACGGCGGTATCGACGGCCTGGTGCACCTGTCCGACATTTCCTGGCAGGACACCGGCGAGGATGCCGTGCGCAATTTCCGCAAGGGCGAGGATGTCGAGGCGGTCGTGCTGGCCGTGGACCCCGAGCGCGAGCGCATTTCGCTGGGCATCAAGCAGCTCGACCAGGATCCGTTTGCCACCTACATGGCCGAGCACCCGCGCGGTTCCGTGGTCAAGGGCACGGTCAAGGAAGTGGACGCGCGCGGCGCGGTCATCGAGCTGATCGAAGGCGTGGAAGGTTACCTGCGTGCTTCCGATATCAAGGAAGAGCGGGTTGAAGACGCCAGCCGCGAACTGTCCGTCGGTGATGAAATCGAGGCCAAGTTTGTCAGCCTCGACCGCAAGAACCGCACGCTGACCCTGTCGATTCGTGCCAAGGACGACGCCGAAATGGCGGAGGCCCTGCGCGAGTACAAGCAGAGCAGTGCATCGAGCGGTACGACATCGTTGGGCGACCTGCTCAAGGAACAGCTGGACCAGGATTCCTGATCCCAGACTGACCGGTTGGAATACGGGGCTGGATTTCAGCCCCGTATACCAATAAAATCAACAAAATAGAGCTCAGGGAAAGGAACTGTCCATGACCAAGTCAGAATTGATCGACCAACTGGCCGAACACCAGCGCCACCTGGCCCACCTGGATGTGGAACTGGGTGTCAAATCCATCCTCGAACAGATGAGCGCCACGCTGTCCGGCGGCGATCGCATCGAAATCCGCGGCTTTGGCAGTTTTTCCCTGCATTATCGCGCGCCGCGCATGGGTCGTAACCCCAAGACCGGCGAATCGGTTGCTTTGCCGGGCAAGCACGTACCGCATTTCAAACCCGGTAAAGCCCTGCGCGAACGCGTGGACTACCCGAAAAGCTGACCGCCGCCGTGATGCGGATCGTTTTCCTGGTCGTCACCATCCTGGCGGTTGCGCTGGGTCTGCTGGTGGGGACCTTGAATTCCGGGCTCGCGCAGCTCGACCTGCTCTGGGTGCAGCTCGAATGGCCGCTCGGGCTGCTGATCCTGTGCGCCGCCGCTGTCGGCTTTCTGTTCGGTGCCCTGTTCACGTGGCTGTTCGCCGTCCTGCCGTTGCGAGCGCGTGCCCGCAAGGCGCGCCTTGCCAATGCCAACCCTGGCCCCTGAGGCCGCAGTCACATTTTAATGACCGAAGCGCTGCTCATCGCCTTGCTTCCCCTGGCGGTCTACGCCGGCTGGTGGATGGCGCGATCCATTGAACGGCGCGCCAGCGCCCGTCACCGGCAGCTTTTCAGCAACCAGTATTTTCAGGGGCTCAACTACCTGCTGAACGAACAGCCGGACAAGGCCATCCAGGTTTTCCTGGAACTGGCGGAGGTCAACCAGGACACGGTCGAGACACACATGGCGCTGGGCAGCCTGTTCCGGCGCCGCGGCGAGGTCGATCGGGCGATCCGTTTTCACCAGAACATCATCGCCAAGCCCGGACTGAAACCGGAGCAGCGCACCCAGGCGCTGCTGGAACTGGGCGAGGACTACATGAAAGCCGGCCTGCTGGACCGCGCGGAACTCCTGTTCTCGGAACTGATTGAATCGGATGCCCATACGCCGGCGGCGCTGCGCAGCCTGCTGGAAATTTACCAGCAGGAAAAAGACTGGGCAAAAGCCCTGGAGCAGGCCCAGCGGCTGGAACAGTCCAGCGGCGAGCACATGGGCAACATGATGGCGCACTTCTGCTGTGAAATGGCCGAAACAGCGCTTGGCGAGGACAATTACGAAGAGGCCCGCCGGCAACTGCGGCAGGCGCGCCGGCACGATCCCCGCTGCATCCGCTCGCGCTTCATCCTGGCCCGCATCGTGAGCCGCGCGGGCGATCCGGAACGGGCCATCGACCTGTACGAGGAGATCGCCGAACTCGACCGGGATTACATTCCCGAACTCATTGAGGATTACGTTGCGGTCGCGGAAGACGCCGGCCAGGCCGCGCGCGCCAGGAAAAAACTCGAAGAATGGTCGCAGGACTACAAGGGTATTTCACTGATCCTGAAACTGGCGGATTGGCTGAGCGAGGAGGAGGGCGGCGATGCCGCCGGCCGTTTCCTGGTCGACACGCTGACCAATAAGCCGTCCGTGCGGGGTCTGGACCGCCTGATCGAGCTGCGTTTCCAGGGCCACCTGAAGGCGGAAGCCAGCGACGAAATTCTCAAGGCGGTGACATCCCGCCTGATGGCCCGCCAGCCGTCTTATCGCTGCAACCACTGTGGCTTCAGCGGTCAGACCCACCACTGGCAGTGCCCCAGTTGCCGACACTGGAGCACGACCAAGAAAATTCACGGCGTACTGGGCGAATAGGCCGGGAACGTGGGCTTCCTGATCCTGTCAGCGGCGCTCGTTTCCACGCTGTTGACCGGCGCGGCCACCTGGTACGCGAGGCGTCGTGATCTGCTCGACCAGCCGGGTGACCGCAGAAGTCACACCGAACCGACGCCGCGTGGCGGCGGTGCGGGCTGGGTGGCGACTTTCCTGGTCTTTCTCGGGGCATACCTGCTGCTGGCGAAAACGGCTCCAATCGCCTTTCCCGCGGTCCTGGCGGCCGGTACGGCCGTGCTGGCGCTGCTGGGCTGGTGGGATGACCATCACGATCTCGATTTTCGGATCCGCGCGGCCGTTCAGTCGGTGGTGAGCCTGCTGTCGGTCTGGATGCTGTCCGTCGCGGGCGTGATCAGCGGCTGGGTGCCCGCCATTGCGGCTTTTCTTTTCATCGCCTGGATGGTCAACCTCTACAATTTCATGGATGGCAGCAACGGGCTGGCCGGGTTTCAGGGGGTGTTCGTCTCACTCGTGCTGGCCGCGCTGTTTGCCGGGACAGGCGACTGGGCCGGCGCGACGATCGCGCTGGTCCTGGCTGGCAGCTGCGCCGGTTTTCTGCCCTGGAACCTGGGACGGGCCCGGGTATTCATGGGCGACGTCGGCAGCCTTGCGCTGGGATTTATCGTTGCTGCGCTGCTGGTCTACGGCACCGGTACCGGTTCATTCACGCTGCCGGTGGCGTTGATGATCACGGCGCTTTTCCTGGTCGACGCGACGCTGACACTGGCGGTCAGGATATTGCGGGGAGAGCGGTGGTATAATGCGCACCGGCAACATCTGTATCAGAGGCTGATCGCGCGGGGCTGGACACACGGTCGTGTCCTGCTCGTGTACCAGGCGGTCAACCTGTTGCTGGTGCTGCCGGGGGTTGTGTTTGGAGTCAACCACCCGGAGCGGGCCTGGTTCACGGCCGCGGTTCTCGGATCGCTGCTCAGCCTGGGCTGGTACCTGTCGATAAAAAAAATTGAATTGCTCGCAGAGGCGAAATAATACGATGAACGTCATGCGAATCCTGCGTCATCCGCGTGCGGCAGTCGTCGCCCACGACCTCGTGATGGTGGTCCTGTCCTGGCTCGCTGCCGGGTGGATCATGCACCGGGGCGGCTACCTGGGCGTGATCGGCTCGCTGCCCATCGTGACCGAATTGTTCCTGGTCACGCTGGTCCAGGGACTGGTTTTGTGGTCCACCGGCCTGTACAAGGGCCTCTGGCGCTTCGCCAGTTTTCCCGACCTCTGGAATATCGCCCGCGCCTGCACCTTCGGAACCATCCTGATCATCAGTTTCCTGACCATTTTTTACGGCGCCGAAGTGAAGGGATTGCTGCCGGCCGTGCTGATCTACCCCGGTGTATTGTTCCTGACGCTCGGCCTGCCGCGCATGTGCTACCGGTTCTGGAAGGATTCACACCTGCCGGTCGAAGCGGCCGGGCAGGACCACGGCATGAAGCGCGCATTGATCCTGGGCGCCGGCCGTTCGGGTGCGCTGCTCGAACGTGAATTGAGGCATCGCAAGGCGACCGACGTGGTCGGTTTCCTGGACGACAATCG
>JASFSI010000209.1:0-4195 GCA_050114495.1 Lysobacterales bacterium
TTCGGCGGAGAACTCACGCTGTACGACAGCGCCGGCCGAAGGGTCGAAAGCCGCGATTACGACGCCGTCCCGGTGATGGGAGCCACGATCGAGTTCAAATTGGAGTAGCCTGCTGTAGGAGCTCACATGCGGGCGAATAGATTAGCAATCGCCCGCATGTGAGCTCCTACGGACCTCTTATCGCCCGCGTGTGAGCTCCTACAAACCGCTTATCGCCCGCGTGTGAGCTCCTACACACCGCTTATCGCCCGCGTGTGAGCTCCTACAAATCGCTTATCGCCCGCGTGGCGGGCTCCTGCAAGCGGCTACAGGAAGGTCGACTCGACCTGGAACAGGGTTTCCACCTCGTTGATCTGGTTCTTGTCCTGCAGGAACAGGATCACGCGGTCGTCCATCCTGATCACCGTTTCGGGCTTGACGAACAGCAGTTCCCCCTTGCGGATCACCGCGCCGATCGACGTGCCCTCGGGCAGCGGCAGGTTCCTGGCGTTTCTGCCCACCACGCGCGAGGTCTGCTCGTTGCCGTGCGCGATGATCTCGATGGCTTCAGCCACTCCGCGGCGCAGGGAATGCACCGCGAGCACGTCGCCGCGCCGGGTGTGGGTCAGTATGGCGCCGATGGTGAATGAAGCGGGCGATAGCGCGATGTCTACCGAGTCACCCTGGATGATGTCGAGATAGTCCGGGTTGTTGATGATCGCGAGTGACTTTGAGACGCCGCAGCGTTTCGCCAGTATGGCCGAGAGGATATTGGTTTCGTCGTCGTTGGTCACCGCGCAGAACATGTCGGAATCGCCGACCACCTCGTCCTTGAGCAGCGAGGCGTCGCTGACGTCGCCATGCAGGATGATGCTTTGCGGCAGGAGCCGCGAGAGTTCCTCGCAACGCGCCCGGTCGCACTCGATAACCTTGACCAGGTGTGACGATTCGATGCGCGAGGCCAGGTGCAGGCCAATGCGGCCGCCGCCGGCGATGATCACCCGGCGGGTCGGCCGGGTCTCGCGGCCGAAGGCCTTGAGCACGGCCGGCGTGTCTTCGCTGGCGGCAAAAAAGAAGACCTCGTCGTTCGCCTCGACGACGGTTGAATCCTCGACGTCGATGGCATGGTTTCCTCGGTAGATGGCGACGATGCGGGCCGGCGCGCTGCTGGAAAGATGCCGCAGTTCATTGCCCACCAGTGGCCCGCCGACATGCGCCTTGACGGCGACGAGGTGAACGCAGCCCTCGGCAAAATCCAGGATCTGCAGCGCCTCGGTCTGTTCGACCAGGTGCGTAATCGAGTTAACCAGCAGGGTTTCGGGGTTGATGATGTGCGTGATCGGCACCGCATCGCGACCGAACAGGCCCTCGTACTTCTGGTAGGCCGAGGAACGAACGCGCGCCAGGCGCACCGGGGTCTGGAACAGGGTGTAGGCCACCTGGCAGGCGATCATGTTCGTCTCGTCGCTGTCGGTGACGGCGAGGATCAGGTCGGCATCCTCGGCGCCGGCGCGAATCAGCACGTCGGGGTGCGAGGCATGCCCGTGCACGGTCTTGATGTCGAGCCGTTCTTCCAGGGTCGCCAGGGTTTCGCGGTTGCGGTCCACGACCGTGATGTCATTGTTTTCGCGGGACAGCGCGCCGGCGACGGTGCGACCGACCTGGCCGGCTCCGAGAACGAGAATTTTCATTTACCAGTCCTTGCAGGTTTCACGGTTCAATGACGCCAGAATGAAGGCAGGAAGAGAATCAGCAGCGTAAAGATTTCGAGGCGCCCGACCAGCATGCCGAAAACCGCCAGCCACTTCACAGCCGTATTGACCGATGCGAACGAAACGGCCACCTCACCCATGCCCGGGCCCAGCAGGTTCACCGTGGAAAGCACGGCGCCAAAAGCGGATTCGAGGTCCAGGCCGGCGCCCATCATTGCCGTGCTCAGCACGAGCACGGTGAGCAGGTAAAGGATGAAAAATCCCTTCACCGTGTTCAGCACTTTCTCCGGAACGTCGTCCCTGCCCAGTGAAATCGTCGAAACCGCCCGTGGATGCGCCAGGTGGAACAGTTCGCGCACGGCGATGCGCTTGAGCAGCAGCACGCGGACCACCTTGATGCCGCCCGCCGTCGAACCGACGCAGCCGCCGATAAAGGACAGCGTCACCAGCACCAGGGGCACGTAGCCCGGCCAATGGGAAAAGACGGCCGTGGTAAAGCCCGTGCTGGTCAGGATGGAGGCCACCTGGAACACGCCGTGGCGCAGCAATGTCTCCAGGTCGGAATAGGCTTCGGCGAGGAACAGGCCGACGGTCACCAGAACGACACCCGCGATGAAAATGTGGAAAAAGGCGCGCACCTCGGGCACCGAGGTGTAGGGATGGCTCGTCTGCTTTCTCAGGGCCATGAAATGGATCGCGAAATTGACGCCGCCGGCCAGCATGAAGACGATTGCGACGCCCTCGATCAGGACGCTGTCGTAGAATCCCAGGCTGGCGTCGTGCGTGGAGAACCCACCCGTGGCGACCGTTGAAAACGCGTGTCCTACCGCGTCGAACAGGGTCATGCCGGCGGCCCAGTAGCCCAGCGCACAGAGCAGGGTCAGCAGGAAGTAGACGAACCACAGCGCGCGGGCGGTCTGGGCGATGCGCGGCGTCAGTTTTTCGTATTGCGCGATGTTCGACGATTCCGCCTTGTAAAGCTGCATGCCGCCGATACCCAGCAGCGGCAGCACGGCGACCGCCAGCACGATAACGCCCATGCCGCCGATCCACTGGATCTGCTGGCGGTGGTAGAGGATGGAATGGGGCAGCAGTTCAACGCTGGGTATGACCGTCGCGCCCGTGGTCGTGAAGCCGGACACGGATTCGAAGATGGCATCCGTGAAGTTCATGTGCAGCCCGAGCAGGAAGGGCAGCGACCCCGTCATGCCGAGCACCAGCCAGAACAGCGCGACCACCATGAAACCGTCCCGGATCGACAACTCGGCCAGGTCGCGGCTACGACCGGGCCACCGCAGAAGCAGCCCGGCGGCTGAAGTGATTACGAAGGAAATCAGGAAAACCGACCATTGGCCATCGTCGTACAGCAGCGATACGCCCACGGACGGAAGGAAGCTCAGGCTGTAAAGCAGCAGCAGCGTTCCGAAAAGGCTGGTTATGGTTTTCCAGTGCATGGGCACAGCCGGTCAGGCGGTCTCTGTTGACCTTTCGCATTTGTTTGACGGGCCTTTGGCGTTAGACTCCACAAGCAATTCGTTCTGCGGCCCGTTAACCATGAAAAAAATCGTCCTTACGTCCTTCGCTTGCCTGGCCATTATCGCCGGATGTGAGCAAAACCACCACGTCAGCGTTTACACGGCGGTCGCGGATCTGCCGTTTGCCGACCCGGTCCTGCGGCAATGCGTGCTCGACCAGGCAGCCCGCGACGGCTGGGAAAACGCGGGGCAGATGACCCAGCTGGTCTGCACCAATCCCGAGAGCGAACCGGTTCGCCGCCTGGAAGGCATCGAAAACCTCGTGAACCTGCAGATCGTCGACCTGGCGCACAACGAGATCACGGACGCGGGCCCGGCGAACTGGCTGACGAAACTGAACCAGCTGGACCTGGGTTACAACCGCATCAGCGAGGTGGCCTTCGACCACCAGCGCGTCACCCTGAATTCGATCAACCTGGATCACAACGATATTTCAGACATCGGCAGCCTGGCGAACATGCTGCACCTGGAACACCTTTCCGTCAGTCACAACCGGCTTTCCGCTATTGCGGTCGTCGCATCGCTGCCCAGCCTGCAGACGCTCAACGTCAGCCACAACGAGCTGGCCTCCCTCGAAGCGGCCGCCGGGCTGGTCGATCTGGTGGAGCTGGATGCAAGCTACAACCGGATTACGGATCCGGCCCCGTTGGCCGGCCTGAACAGGCTGATTGCGCTGTACCTCGACGGCAACGGGATTTCCGATGTTACGATGCTGGCCGGGCTGGGCAACCTGCGTGAACTGGGCCTTTCGGGCAACGACATCGGTGACGTGCAAGCGCTGGGATCGATTATCACGCTGCAGCGCCTGGACCTTTCGAACAATCGCGTCGAGGACATTCGCCCGCTCGAGGGGCTGGGGGAGGTCGAGATGATCGACGTCCGCGGCAACCCGATCGGGTGTGACGGCCTGGGTGATCTGGAGACCGCCTTGGGCCCCGACGTGGTCCTGGCTGATTCCTGCGCGAGTCA
>JASFSI010000210.1:0-4179 GCA_050114495.1 Lysobacterales bacterium
CCTCATGCGGCTAACGGGCAAAGGCCGAATTTCTACCGGACTCGACGCCGATTTTTCCATTCTCGACAGCAATGGCGGGGTGAGCCACGTCATGGCCAACGGGCGCTGGATGGTTCAGGATGGAACGCCCGTCGTAAAGGGCACCTTTGAGTGACACCACGGTAGCTTTATGCCTGCTTCACCCGATCATAATACTGAGCGCGGCTTCATCGTTCCGATTGGCGGCGCCGAGTCGAAAAAGAAAGACGGCGTCATCCTGGAGCGCTTTGTCGAACTCTGCGGCGGCAACGACGCCCGCATACTCGTCATCCCCACCGCGTCTCTGCTCAACGAAACAGGACCGATGTACAAGGAGCTGTTCGAGGACATGGGCGCGAACGCCATGTCTGTTCCCGTCGAAAAGCGAGATGACTGCTTCGACGCGGAAATCCTTCGAATACTTGACAACGCGACCGGAGTTTTCATCACCGGCGGCAACCAGCTTCGGCTGTCGACGATTCTTGGCGGGACGCCGGTGGCGCGGCGTATCCGTTCGATGAATGCCGCGGGCGTCCACGTGGGCGGCACGTCCGCCGGGGCGGCCATCGTATCCGAGCACATGATCGCCGGCGGGCGCAGCGGCCCGACACCCCGTGAAAGCGGTGTTCAACTGGCGCCGGGCCTGGGCCTGACCAACCGGGTTATCGTCGACCAGCATTTCAACCAGCGCCAGCGGATGGGCCGGCTACTGGCGGCGCTCTCGTTCAACCCGTTCGCCTGCGGGCTCGGTATCGACGAGAACACCGCCGGGTTCATCGGACCGGACGGCTGGATGGAAGTCGCGGGCAGGGGCACGGTGACCGTTGTCGATCCCGCCAACCTGCAGCACTCGTCGATGAGTTACGTCCGGCGCGCGGAGGCGGTGACACTGATCGGTCTCAAGCTGCATGTGCTGGCCGAAGGCGCGCGCTTCAACCTCGAAACCCGCACGGCGGCCCTGTAACAGGGGTGATCCTGATCCGGTTTTTCCGGCGAGAGCCGTTGGCGATAAGGCGGGTAAGGGGTAATATGCCCTGACCTTCGAATCCTGCAGGTCGTTCTATGAAAATCCTGGCTACCAACGTTTACGTGGGCCCCAGCCTTTATGCCCATTTCCCGGTCATCCGCCACCAGGTCGATATCGGCATTCTCGAGGAATGGCCCTCGGTACGTCTCGGCGAAGGCTTCATCGACGGCCTCATCGAGGCTTTGCCCGGCCTTCAGAAACACGGTTGTTCCTACGGCGAGCCGGGCGGCTTCATCCGCCGCCTGCGCGAAGACGAGGGTACCTGGATGGCGCACATCTGGGAGCACGCCGCCATCGAGCTTCAGAACATGGCGGGCTCCGACGTGTCTTTTGGCAAAACGCGCGGACTCGGCCAGCCGGGTTGCTACAACATGGTTTTCGAGTACAAGCAGCGGGATGTGGGCCTGGAGGCGGCGCGTATCGCCTTGCAGCTGCTGCTCAGCCTCACGCCCGATGAGGTGCGTGGCCAGTTGGCGGACGAAATCGAGAACGATTTCGACTTCGCCGAAGAGCGTGATGACTTCATCCGCTTTGCCCAGCGCAAGGAGCTCGGGCCGAGCACCGCCTCGCTGGTCAAGGCGGCGCAGGAGCGCAAGATTCCGTTCCAGCGCCTCAACAAGTATTCGCTGGTGCAGTTCGGCCACGGCCGGTACCAGCAGCGCATCCAGGCCACCATCACCTCGAAGACGCCGCACATCGCGGTGGAACTCTCCTGCGACAAGGAAGACACCCACAACCTGCTTCGTGATCTTGGCCTGCCGGTGCCGCAGCAGCGGCTGGTGACGAGTGAGCGCGAGTGCGTGGGCGCCGCGCGCCGCATCGGTTTTCCGGTGGTGGTCAAACCGCTGGACGCCAACCATGGCCGCGGCGTGTCGATCAACCTCCTGTCCGAGGAGCAGGTCCGGGTGGCCTACGGTGTCGCACGGGAAAACGCCCGTGGCAGGAGCGTGCTCGTTGAGAGCTTCATCGAGGGCATGGACCACCGGATGCTGGTGGTGAACAATGAACTGGTTGCCGTCGCCAAGCGCGTGCCGGGTCACGTGGTGGGCGACGGAGAGCACACGATTTCCGAGCTGATCGATATCGTCAACCAGGACCCGAGACGCGGCATCGGTCACGAAAAAGTGCTCACGCGGCTCGAACTGGATCACCAGGCGCAGCGGTTGATGGAAAAAGGCGGTGTGGATGAGAGCACCGTGCTGCCGGCGGGCGAGGTCTTCTTCCTGCGCTCCACGGCCAACCTCTCCACCGGCGGCACCGCTATCGACATGACCGACGTGGTCCATCCGGACAACCGGGAAATGGCGGTTCGCGCCGTGCAGGCGGTCGGCCTGGACGTCGGCGGCGTCGATTTCCTGACCTCCGACATCACTCAATCGTACAAGGATGTCGGCGGCGCCATTGTCGAGGTCAACGCCGCGCCGGGCTTCCGTATGCACGTGGCCCCCTCTGAGGGCAAGCCACGTGACGTGTCCGGCAAGGTTATGGATATGCTGTTTCCACCCGGCACCCCCGCTCGCATTCCGATCGCCAGCATCACCGGTACCAACGGCAAAACGACGACATCCCGGATGCTCGGACACATCCTGAAGACGGCCGGGCACACCGTGGGCATGACTTCGACGGACGGCGTGTATACCGACGGCCGGCTATCGGTGCGCGGTGACATGACCGGCCCGGCCTCCGCCCAGATCGTCCTGCGCGACCCCACCGTCGACGTGGCCGTCATGGAAACCGCACGCGGTGGCCTGCTGCGCTCGGGTCTCGGCTACAAGCGCTGCGACGTTGCGGCCTGCCTGAACGTGGCTGCAGACCACCTGGGGCTGGGTGGGATCGACACGCTGGAACAGCTGGCCGAGGTCAAACGCATACCGATCGAGGTGGCCCGCGACACCGCGGTGCTGAACGCGGACGACGAGCATTGCCTGCGCATGGCGGATTACACGCAGGCCGAGCATGTCTGCTACGTGACGATGAACCCGGCCCATGCCCTGGTCAAGGAGCACATCCGCGCCGGCGGGCGCGCCGTCGTGCTGGAGCAGGGGATCAATGGCGACATGATCACGCTGTACGACAAAGGCACGCACTTCCAGTTGCTGTGGACCTACCTGATCCCGGCCACGATGGAGGGCAAGGCCACGCACAACGTGCAGAACGCCATGTTCGCGGCCGCCCTCGCGTTCAGCCTGGGCAAATCGCTGGACGATATCCGCCACGGCCTGCGTACCTTCGATACCTCCTACTTTCAGGCGCCGGGCCGCATGAATGTCTTCGATGAACACCCGTTCCGCGTGATCCTGGATTACGGCCACAACGCGGCCGCCGTCGCGAGTATCTGCCAGCTGGTCGACCGGCTGGAGGTGGTCGGCAGGCGCATCTGTGTCCTGGCCGCGCCGGGCGACCGCAGGGACGAGGATATTCGCGCGATTGCCGACAAGGCCGCGGGGCATTTCGACCGTTACATCTGCAAGGCGGACGACAACCGCCGGGGCCGGGGGCCTGACGAGGTGCCCGAGATGCTCGCCGCGCAACTGCGCGAGGGCGGCGTGGCCGATCATAAGATACAGGTGATCGCGAATGAATCGGACGCGGTTTTGGCCGCGCTGGACATGGCTGAGGAAGGTGACCTGCTGGTCATATTCGGCGACGACATCAAGCGCTGCTGGAAGCAGGTGGCCGGCTACGAGGTCGGGGAATCCGGGCGCCGCAAGAGCGAGACCAGGACGCTGGTCGAGAGTTTCGTCGAGGAAGACCCGGAAGCCTTCCAGCTGGATGCGGATATGGAACTGGTCCGGGATGAGCGTGGTGTGCGCATCGCCCGGCTTGACGAGGAGTCGGACTGAAATCCCATGCCGGAACCGAGCGAATACAGGCTGGATGACAGCCGGCGGCTGACCGGCGGAAACCTTTACTGGGACCGCCCCAGCGCCATCATCGACGTCTCGATCAAGGGTGGCCCGGCACCCATCGTCAAGGCCTGGGAGGCCGCGGTGGCCGACTGGCTGACCTGTGTCGGTTACGAAGACGAACAAACCACCTACCGCCTGTTCGACGGCGGCGCCAGCCTGCTGATCTCGGCGCCCATCGACGTGCTGTATTCCATGTGCGAACTGAACGAACTGGCCTGGGCCACG
>JASFSI010000211.1:0-4174 GCA_050114495.1 Lysobacterales bacterium
GACCGGGCGCGCCGAAGGAAGTTCAGCCGGATTTTCCGAGTGATACACGCTCGACCGGATCGCTGAACGCATGGGCCCCGGAACGACACCGCGGACGCTGACGCCGCTGCTGCCGCATTCTTCGGCCATCTGGCTCACCAGCGCGTACAGCGCATGCTTGCATACCCCATAGGCGCCCCAGTAAGACCCCTTGACCTTGTCGAGATCCTCGAGCACAAAGATAAGTTTGCCTGCTTTCGAAGCCCGCAGCGGCGCCAGCGCCATCGCACTCAGCAGCCACGGGGCATTCAGATTGGTCTGAACGGCCAGAAGCCAGTCTTCCGGCGGGATATGCTCCGACGGAGTCAGGCTCTCGAAATGGGCCGCACAATGCACCACCGCATCCAGCCGCTTGAACTGGCTTTGCACGTTCTCCAGCAATTCCTCAAAAACAGCCGGGTCGGCAGCGGCAAGATCCAGCGGGTGCAGCACAGGAGCGCCCGGCCCGTCTTCGCCGATGCGGTCGTACACACGCATCAGGCCGGCCCGGTTACTGTCGATCATGATGACATTCCAGCCCCCTTCAACCAGTATCTTCGACAGTTCGCCGCCCAGGCTTCCTGCTGCACCGGTTACGATCGCGGTTTTGTCAGGCATCTATCGCTCCAGATGTACTCAGTTGCATGAGCGGCAGTTTAGCCTTTTGCACGCCCGCATTGAATTGAAATCATGCGCGGTTAGAATGAGCCGAGCTTCAGCTCGCTTCGGAGACAACACACGGTGCCCATTTACGAATACGAACCGGCCGGCAAGGATCACTGCACATTCTGCGGCGGGGGCTTCGAACTGTTGCGAAAGCTGAGCGAACCACCCCTTGCCTCGTGCCCTGAGTGCGGTGCACCGGTAAAGCGCAAGATCTCCGCCCCTCACCTGGCCACTTCAACGCCCTCGCTCAGCGAGTCGAACATCGAAAAGCATGGCTTCACGCAGTACCGTAAAGTCGAGAAAGGGGTGTACGAGAAAACGACCGGCAAAGGACCGGATTTCATTTCCGACGATTGAATCGACGGACCGCGCTCCAGCACCGGATCACATCGCCGGGCCGGGGCCTGTTCAGCTTGTCCCACCATGAATCAAGCGAATTTTTATTCATGAATTGAAGTCTTTTATCCAAAAGGAATTCGCTTGCTACAAATCTTTTAATATCTTGTTTTACTTCTGATATATCTGATAGATCATGCTTTTCCGAAGGTTTTTCTTCGTCAAGGAATGCCAGGATTTCGGAACAAAGCTTTTGTGAAGCAGCCCGCTTTTCCGGGAGCGTCATTTCCGCTCTTGCCAGGCCGTGGCGTGCCAGCAGATCGAGCGGAATCCACCAGAACGGCCGCTTCGCCTCGGGGGCGACGCTTTCCCTTGCCAACTGAACCAGTCCGCGTTGCCAGGCGTTGACGCCGGCCGCCGACGAGGCCGGCTGCGGAACATCACAAACAGCGAACTCCAGTTCGGCCAATATCGCACCGGTCTCGACACAGCGACTCTTCAATGCGGTCAGGTCTCGCGGCGCGACGGCCTCGATGCGGGCCTGCGCGTTTTCCACCAGGCGCTCGGTCATTTCCGCAGGCAAACGCTGTTCCGCACCGCTTCGCTTCAGTTCAGCGATGACGGGGTGTGCCGCGCCGCCGGGCTCGTCACCCAGCAGCGCATCCCGCCACCAGGCCAACTTGCGCAGTGCCACGTCTTCATCACTGACCGTGGCAACGAGCTGCTCGATCGAGGCGAACATCGCGTGCAGCGGCAGCAGGCGCTGTGCAGTCTCCCGGCCTGAAAAAACGAGTGAAACACGAAACAGCCCGTCCGCAGCCTGCACCTGTTCCCAGCAGAACTGCCGGTTTTCGACCGCCCCGGTCATGCAGCCGGCTTGACGGCGTGCACCAGGTAATTGACCTGCACGTTGCCGCCCAGGCGGACGCTGCGACTGAGCGGGTTGTAGTGCAGGCCGGAAATGTCCTTGACGACGAGGCCGGCGGCGCGCAGCCAGCGGCTCAGTTCAGAAGGACGAATGAACCGGTCGTAGCGGTGCGTGCCGCGCGGCAAAAGCCGCGCGATGTGCTCGGCCCCGACAATGCCCAGCGCAAAGGCCAGCGGCGTCCGGTTCAACGTGGAGTAAAAGCCGTGGCCGCCCGGTTTCAGCAAACGCGCCGTCGCATCGATGACCGAGGCCGGGTCGGGCACGTGCTCGAGCATTTCCATGCACGTCAATACATCGAACGATTCAGGCTGCTTGTGCGCTAATTCCTCGACCGTGATTTCCTGGTAGTCGATTTCGTGGCCGGACTCGTGCAAGTGCAGCCGCGCGGTAGAAAGCACGCGTGAGGCGACATCGATACCCGTTACCGCCGCGCCTTTTGCAGCCAGACCCTCGGCCAGGATACCGCCGCCACAGCCGACATCCACGGCGCTGGCGCCCTTCAGTTCGGCCCGGTCGCTGACAAAGCGCAAGCGCGCCGGGTTGAGGTCGTGGAGGGGCCGGAAAGGCCCTTCCGGATCCCACCACCCGGATGCGATGGCGTCGAATTTTTCACGCTCAGCATGATCGATGTTCTGTTCGGCGTTTTTCGTCATCGTCCGGTTCCCGTCGCGTTTCTTGATGCAAAATCCTGAAGTTTCCGCTGCCATTCGGCAGCCGCCTGCATGGTGCCGCCCACGTCCAGCGTCGTCAGATCTCCATTTTCGAGTACCCGACGACCCGCAACCCAGACATCACTCACCTGGCGGGCGGAAGCTGCGTAAATCAACTGCGAAATCACGTTGTGCAGGGGCTGGGTTTCCGGCTGCTCCAGGTCCAGCGCGCACAGGTCTGCCTCCTTGCCCGGCTCGATGCTGCCGATCCGGTCGCCGAGACCCAGTGCAGTCGCCCCATTGATCGTGCCCATCTCCAGGGCGCTGAAGGCATCGACAGCACTGGCGTCGCCGGCGACACCCTTGGCCAGCAGGGCCGCGGTCTGGATTTCGTCCAGCATGTCGAGGTCGTTGTTGGCCGCGGCCCCGTCGGTTCCAACCGCCACGTTGACGCCGGCCCCGGCCAGCCTTGCAACGGGGCAGAATCCGCTGGCCAGCTTCAGGTTGGATTGCGGACAGTGAACGATGCTTGCACCGCTGTCCGCAAAGCGGGGGATATCATCGCCGTCGATCTGCGTCACGTGAACGGCCAGCAGCCGCCGGTTGAGCAAGCCGAGTTTCTGCAGCCTCCTGAGCGGCCTCTTCCCGTGCTGTTCCAGTGACTGCTGAATCTCCCAGGCCGTTTCCAGCAGGTGCATGTGCACCGGCAATTCGTACTCAGCGGAGATTTCCGCGACGCGTTCCATGGATTCATCGGAGACAGTGTAGGGCGAGTGCGGCGCCAGCGCGAAACTGACCAGCGGCTTACCGCGGTAACGATCGAGCAGCGCCAGTCCTTTGTTCAGGTATTCCGTGACGCCGGATGCCCAGGCCGAGGCCATCTCGATGACCGTGATGCCCGAGCTCACGCGCATACCGGCCGCGAGACAGGCTTCGATGGTTTCATCCTGGAAGAAATACATGTCGTTGAAACAGGTCGTTCCCGAGCGGAACATCTCGGCGATCGCGAGGCGCGTACCATCGGCCACGAAACCGGGACCGACAAACGCTATCTCCGCCGGCCAGATGTGCTCCTGCAGCCACTTCGTCAGCCCCATGTCATCCGCATAGCCGCGCAACAGGGTCATCGATGCGTGCGTATGCGCGTTGACGAACCCCGGCAGCAAAACGTGGGTCGGCAGTTCGACCCGTTCGGCATGCGGCCATCGCGAACGCGCCTGCTCTGCGGGCAGCACATCCAGGATCTGCTCGCCGGACAGGGCGACCGCGTGGTTTTTCAACACGGCGCCGCGTGGTCGGACCGGGACGACGTACGCCGCGTTCAGCAGCCTGACGTCGTCCCGCGACGAACGGGGGGATTCCATCGCGACCGGATCAGCTCTTCACGCGCGAGACGTATTCGCCGCTTCGCGTGTCGACGCGGATCACTTCGCCATTGTCCACGAACAAGGGCACGCGCACGACCGCACCGGTTTCCAGCGTTGCCGGCTTGCCGCCGCCGCCCGAGGTATCACCACGCAGACCGGGGTCAGTGTCCACGATCTTCAATTCGGTAAAGTTCGGAGGCGTCACGCTC
>JASFSI010000212.1:0-4164 GCA_050114495.1 Lysobacterales bacterium
GCAGCCGCCTGGTCGAACAGGCAGAAGGCGAAGTCATGCTGATCCACCTGCCGGTCCAGACCCGCGTGCTGATCTGCGGCGCCGGACCCGACGCCGTGCCCGTGGCCGCGGCTTTCTGCGCGCTTGGTTGGGACGTGGTGGTCGCCGACCACCGGCAGGCCTTTGCGCGCTCCGAGCGATTCCCGGCGGGCTGCAGCGTGAGCTGCCAAAGGCAGTCTGACCTGTCGCAGAACGTCGATCTCGACGAGTTGGATGCTGCGATCGTGATGACCCATCACCTGGAAAGCGACGCAGAGTATCTGCGCCAGCTGTGCGGACGGGGAATGGCCTACCTGGGCGTGCTGGGACCTACCGCGCGCCGCGAGCGCCTGCACGCAATGGCCGAGTGCGCCGGTCAGCGGCTGTTCGGACCGGTCGGGCTGGATATCGGCGCAGAACTGCCGCAGGCCATCGCGCTTGCCATAGCCGCCGAGGTCCACGCCGTACTCAACCGGCGGTATGGCGGTTCCCTGACAGGGCCACCCCATGAATGAATCAAAAAAACTGTATGCGATCCTGCTCGCCGCCGGGCCTTCTTCGCGCCTCGGGCAGCCCAAGCAACTGGTCGAATACCGGGGTGAGACCCTGGTGCGCCGCGCGGCCCGGCTGCTGCGCGAGTCCGTGGCCGGTGAAGTGCTGGTGGTTTCCGGCTGCGAAGCCGAGCGCGTGGGCGCCGCGGTCGAGGGCCTGCCGGTGCGCGCGGTGATCAATCCGGATTGGAAAGAGGGCATGGGCGGTTCGATCGCCTGGGGCGCGCGGCAGCTGCCCGAACGGGTTGACGGGATACTGGTCGGCGTTTGCGACCAGTGGCTGCTCGAACGATCCGACCTGGACCGCCTGGTGGAATCCTGGCGCGCCGCTCCCGGTCGAATTCACGTTGCGAGATGGAAAGAAGGCGCTGCCGAGGTCTCCGGGCCGCCGGTGATCTTTCCGGGCCGCATGCGCGGCGAACTCAAGGGTCTGCACCCCCAGCGCGGCGCCCGCCAGTTGATCGACCGCCACATCGACGTGGTGGATTTTGTATCGCTGGAAAGCGCGGCCCATGACCTCGATCGCGAGGAGGACCTGCAGCGGCTGCTGCGCATGCAGGACTGATGTCCCGCCGGTGCAAGGCGCCGGGTTCATTCCGGGCTCGGGTGTAAGATAGAAACAGGCAGGCAGCTGTTACTGAATGGGCCAGCGCATGAAGACACAATTTTTCTACCTGATCGCAATCGTGCTGCTCGGCGGCTGCGCTTTGCAGCCGGCTTTTGATGAAGATGCCGCGATTGGCGAGCGCTCCGCGCAGGATGTGCTCGAGCGCAGTCCGCTCGCCGGGCTGTCGCCGGATGTCGATTTTTCGAATTTCGACCTGCTGGAAATGAGCCCGGAAATGATTGAATTCGCGGAGCGGGCCGTGGGTTCCAGCAATGCCCGGAGTGAGCGGCTGCGGCGGCTGGCTTTTGCGATCATGCGCTCGGGTGATTTTTCCCTTGACTACGAGGACACGACCGGAACGGCCGTCGAGACCTTCGAAAGCCGGCGCGGCAACTGCATGGCCTTTACCAACATGTTCGTCGCCATGGCCCGTTACCTGGACATCGACGCGCGTTACCAGGAAGTCGACGTTCCGCCCACCTGGTCGATGAGCGGCGACTCGTTCCTGTACAGCCAGCACATCAACGTGCACGTCGACCTGAAGCAGGGGCGCTGGCGCGAAGTCGATTTCAATATCTACGATTTCGACCACGAACTGGAGACCCGGATCATTCCGGACAGCCGGGCACGGGCGCATTATTTCAACAATATCGGCGCCGAGCGCATGCTGGCGGACGAGACCGGCCCGGCGTACGGCTTTTTCAGGCAGAGCCTGCGCGAAGACGAGGAGTTCGCATCGGCCTGGATCAACATGGGCATCCTGCACCGGCGCGAAGGGCTGAATGACCTGGCCGAGGCGGCCTTCCTGGAAGCCTTGCGGGTCGGCGGAGCAGACACCCTGGATATGACCCGTTACACGGGCGATATCGGCTGGATGTCGTCGCGCCAGAGCGATACGGACCTGATCGCCATGAGCAACCTGGCCAACCTGTACGAGGAAATGGGGTACACGGATCTCGCGGCGCAGTATTTCGAGCGCGTTCACGCCCATCGCATGAAGAACCCCTATTACCGCTACCAGGTCGCCGAGTCTGCCTTTGAAGAGGGCGACTACGAGTCCGCGATCGAGAACCTGCAGTACGCGATCAGGCGGCGCAAAAACGAGGACGAGTTCTATTATCTTCTGAGCCTGAGTTACCTGATGAAAGGCGACCGGGAAGAGGCCCGGACATGGATGAAAAAAGCCGAGGAAGTGGCCGCGGAAAACAGCGAGAAAGACAAGTACAGCTACAAGCTTGACCTGCTCCGCAACCTCGATAAAGATTAGGGTGCCTCCGCCGTTCGCCCGGTCGCCTCTTGATCCGGGTCAATTAAGCTCAAAAAACGTTGGTTTGACAGGTACCAAATGTTATATTGGCATTTGGTCTAAGTTAAATTTTTGCAAAAACGGGCAGTATTTTTTTTAGTTTTCAACACTTTATGCCGCTAAACGGGACTGGTTGGCGGTGGGGTGAAGAGATCGAACCCGTATGCAGATAGGCCATACAAACCAAAAATTGGAGGAAATGCTAATGTTCAAACGTAAGCCTTTGTGGCTCGCCACGGCGACTGCGCTGGGCGTTGCATCGCTGGGCAGCTTCCTTGCAAATCCCGCATTTGCACAGGACCAGGACCAGGATGCAGACGAAGAACTGCTGGTGGAAGAGGTTGTTGTAACTGGTTCGCGCATCAAGCGCACCAACCAGACGCAATCCCAGGAAATCATCACTTTTACCGCTGAAGACATGAATATCGCTGGCGATATTTCTGTTTCTGACGCGCTTCGTTCGTCCACGATGAACTCGTTCGGTTCGTTCCGCGAGTCATCGGGTAACAGTGCACAGTCAAACGCGACCATCAGCCTTCGCGGTGTCGGCGCAGCCCGTACACTGATCCTGATCAACGGCCGTCGTATTGTCGGTTCTCCGTCACTGGGTGGCGGCGGCACCGTCAACCTCAACATGATTCCGTTCTCGGCGGTTGACCGTATCGAAGTGATCGCTGACGGCGCTTCCGCCGTTTACGGTTCCGATGCTGTTGCCGGCGTTGTGAACGTGATTCTGAAGAAGAACTACAACGGCATGATGGTGCAGGCTCGCTACGGCGACCGCAGCCAGGATGACGGCACCGAAGAAAGTGCATCCGTCACCATGGGCGCCAGCGGTGACCGCAGCAACATCACCTTCACGCTGGAATACGACAAGCGCAGCCCGATCTTCGACGCGGACCGTAAATACACTGCGGCCAGCTATTCAGACCTTGACGGCGACGGCGATATCACGGGTTACGCCGAGACGGTTGGTGTTTCCTTCTACGGCTACACGCTGGTGAACCCGAACTACGATCCGAGCGTGCCCTACGATCCGAACGATCGCAGCACCTGGTACGTCACTCCGGGCGCCGGCTGCGTGGACGATCCGACCGGTACCGGCTTTGTTGGCGAGATGCGTGGCGACCTGGTCTTCGGCCCCGAGGCCGGTTTCTACTGCGGTTACGCCTTCGCGCTGGTTTCGTCCAACCGCGCCGGTATTGACCGTATTAATACGTTTGTCAGCGCCGAGTACGAACTGACCGACAGCATCGACGTCTACGCCGACGTGCTGCTCTCGCAGGTCGAGTCCTTCGGCCGTTACGCGCCGCCCGCGGCCACCGGCCCGACGATTCCGGGCGACCCGCGCAACGACATCGGTGCGACCTTCGGTTACTTCCGCTGGACCGATATCGGTACGCGTGACAACACGGTCAACGACTACCTCACCGACATCAACCTCGGTGCGCGCGGTGACCTGTTCAGTGGCGACGTGACCTGGGAAGCCTACTACACCTTCTCGAACTACACGTCTTCATCCGTGGGTAACTACTACCTGAACTATGCTGGCCTGGCATACAACGTCTATTACGGGATCGACGATTTCGATCAGTTCGTGGCCAACATCAAGCACACCACGCTGAACGACGACCGCCAGAAATTGCAGAAAGTTTTCGGTGGTCTGCAGTTTGACCTGTTCG
>JASFSI010000213.1:0-4108 GCA_050114495.1 Lysobacterales bacterium
CGGCTGGAAAGGGCGGGTGAAGGCGGCAATTACCGCGGTACGACCCACATCGGAAAGGTCGGCATCGAACGCTATTACGAGGCGGCGCTGCATGGCATCAGCGGGCTGGAAAAGGTGGAGACCAACGTGCAGGGGCGCCGGCTCAAGGTACTGGAGCGCAGCGACCCGGTGCACGGCACGGACCTGGTCCTGTCGCTGGACGTCGCGGTGCAGCGGGCCGCCTGGGATGCACTGGGTGACCGGCCCGGCGCGGTGGTCGCCATCGATCCGAACGACGGTTCGGTCATCGCGATGGTCAGCAAGCCGGCCTATGACCCGAACCTGTTCGTGCACGGCATTTCCGCGGCCGACTACCGTGCGATTCTCAACGCGCCGGGACGGCCGCTGTTCAACCGCTGCCTGCTCGGCGGTTACGAGCCGGGCTCGACCATCAAGCCGTACCTTGGCCTGGCCGGCCTCGAGATGGGCGTGATCGATGATCAGCACGAGGTCTTCTCTACCGGCCTCTTTCGACTGCCGAACGTCTCCCGGCCGTACCGCGACTGGAAGAGAGGAGGTCATGGCAAGGTCGACATTTACGGTGCGCTGGAACAATCGGTAAATACCTACTTCTACCAGCTCGCTCTCGATCTCGGCATCGACCGCATGCACGACTATCTCGCCCTTTTCGGATTCGGTTCCCGCACCGGGCTTGACCTCCTGGGCGAGTCGGCCGGTATCCTGCCTTCGCGGGAGTGGAAGCGGGGGCGATTCGGCACGCCATGGTATCCGGGTGAGACGGTGATCGCCGGTATCGGGCAGGGCTTCAACGTGGTGACTCCGCTGCAGCTGGCCTCTGCAGCCGCCACGCTGGCGAACGGGGGTACCCGGCGTGAACCCCGGCTGCTATATGCCAGCAAGCGTCCCGGCGATCTGCAAGCGAGCCGGGAAGAGGCGCCGGTCGTTCTGCAGTTGCCGGTCGAAGACCCGGCCAACTGGGATATCGTGCGTGAGGGCATGCGTCTGGTTGTGCACGGGGCAGCCGGCACGGCCCGGGCGATCGCACCGGAGAGCGGACTGCAAATCGCCGGCAAGAGCGGCACCGCGCAGGTCGCGTCCCAGGAACTCGATGAGGACATGGACGAGGACACCGCGCAGCACCTGCGGCACCACGCATTGTTCGTCGCCTTCGCGCCGTTCGACAAGCCGACCATCGCGGTAGCGACCGTGGTGGAACACGGCGGGGGCGGTTCTGTCGAGGCCGCGCCGGTTTCGAGGGCCGTGATCGAAGCCTGGCTCGCGCAGGGTGCGAAGCCATGAAAAAACTCGTTCCCGCCTGGGCCAAGTGGCCGCGGCCCGATCCCTACCTGCTGGCCGCCCTGCTGCTGCTGATGGCCATGGGGCTGGTGGTTTTGTACAGCGCGTCAGGCGGCAACGCCGACGTCGTGGCGCGCCAGGGCGTGCGCCTGGGTGTCGGGTTGCTGGGCATGCTGGTCATCAGCCAGGTTCCGCCACATATCCTGCGAATCTGGACACCGTGGCTGTTTGCGATCGGTATCGTCCTGTTGCTGGCTACCTGGTTCTTCGGTACCGGCAGGGCCACCAACCGCTGGCTGGACCTGGGCGTGTTTCGATTCCAGCCGTCCGAGGTGATGAAGCTGGCGGTGCCGATGATGATGGCCTGGTACCTGCATCCGCGCCGGCTGCCGCCCGATTTCGGCGTCATGCTGGTCTGTCTCTTGATACTGGCCGTGCCGGCCGTGCTGATTGCCCGCCAGCCGGATCTCGGAACCGCCCTGCTGGTCGCGATCAGCGGTGTGTTCGCCCTGTTCCTGTCAGGCCTGCGGTGGCGCGTGATTCTCGGGTTTGCGGGGGCGGCCGTGGCAGCGGCGCCGGCTTTGTGGATGGTAATGAAGGACTACCAGCGCCAGCGTGTGCTGACGTTCCTGGATCCCGAGTCCGATCCGCTCGGCAGCGGCTGGAACATTATCCAGTCCAAGATCGCGGTCGGTTCCGGCGGTGTGTTCGGCAAGGGCTGGCTGAACGGCACGCAATCGCGCCTGGAGTTCATACCCGAGCGCCATACCGATTTCATTCTCGCCGTGTTTTCCGAGGAATTCGGGCTCATGGGTGTGCTCGTTCTGTTCACGGTCTACCTGTTCATCGTCGGGCGCTGTCTCCATATCGCGACCATGGCGAACAGCACCTATGCGCGCCTGCTGGCCGGAAGCCTCGGCCTGACCTTCTTCGTTTACGTGCTGGTCAACGCCGGCATGGTGTCGGGCCTGCTCCCGGTGGTGGGTGTACCGCTGCCGCTGATCAGCTATGGTGGAACCTCGATCGTCACATTGCTGGCAGGATTCGGCATACTGATGTCCGTGCACGCGCACAGGAACTTCTTACGCTGAGTGAATTCCTATTAGAATGCTTGCCGACACACCCATGCGAATACTGAACCGAATGAAACAGATCATCACGCTTGCAGCGGTTTCCATCCTCAGCGCGTCCTGCCTGGCGCAGTCCCACCCGGGCGCCGAGGAATTCGCGGCACGCGCCGCCGAGGAGCACGGCTTTGATGCTGCCGAGACGATGGAATTGCTTGGGGACGCGCAGTTCAAGGAGTCCATTGTCAAGGCGATGACACGCCCCGCCGAGAGCAAGGACTGGCACGAGTACCGGAAGATCTTTCTCAACGAAGAGCGCATCGAGGGCGGTGTCGAGTTCTGGCGTGAGCACGAGGAACTGCTTTCAAGGGCGGCGGAAACCTACGGGGTCGAGCCCGAAATGATCGTGGCCATCATCGGCGTGGAAACATACTACGGCCGCATCACGGGCAGTTACCGCGTGCTGGACGCGCTGGCCACGCTGTCTTTCCACTACCCGGAAAACCTGCGCGACCGTTCCGCTTTCTTCTCGCGTGAACTGATGAACTTCATGCTGCTGGGCAAGGAAGAAGAGCTGCCGCTGCGCGAGGTCAAGGGATCCTATGCCGGCGCCATGGGGCTGGGTCAGTTCATGCCCAGCAGTTACCTGGAATACGCGGTGGACCTGGACGGTGACGGCCGCCGCGATTTGTGGAGCTCGGTTGCCGATGCGACCGGAAGTGTCGCCAACTACCTGCGGCGGCATGGCTGGCAGGCGGGGCAGCCGGTTACCGCGAGGGCAAACGTCGCCGAGGATGCGATTACCGACCCCGTCACGCGCAGTTCCTACAAGCCGGAAAGACCGCTGTCCGACCTGGCCGCAGACGGTTTCACGACCGGCCTGGACATCCCGGCCGACCGCCTGGCGGGTGTCGTGCGCCTGCGGGAGTCTTCCGGCGACAGCTACTGGCTGACCTTTGAGAATTTCTACGTCATTACCCGCTATAACCGCAGCGCGCTTTACGCGATGGCGGTATATGACCTCAGCCAGGCAGTGCGGGCGGCCCGGGAAGCGGGATGATGTCCTTGCGTATTCGCCTGGCGGCCGCCCTGGTCTGTATTCTGCTGGCATCCTGCGCCGGCAAGCCGCAGACGGAGGACGGGCCCTCGGAACAGGACATCACGGCGGCCGACGTGGTGGATGCGGTGCCGCGGGCTGAACCCCTGGCGCGTTACGGCAACCACTCACCGTACGAAGTGTTCGGCAAGACCTATTACGTGATGGAGAGCAGCGCGGGCTACCGCAAGCGGGGGATCGCGTCCTGGTACGGCAGCAAATTTCACGGCCGCCGCACGTCCAGCGGTGAGCCCTATGACATGCACCTGGCGACCGCAGCGCACAGATCCCTGCCGCTGCCGACCTACGCCGAGGTCACCAACCTCGACAACGGCCGCAGCGTGATCGTGAAAATCAACGATCGCGGACCGTTCAAGGACGACCGCATTATCGATTTGTCCTACGGCGCGGCGCTGCGGCTCGACATGGTGCGGACCGGCACGGCGCGGGTCGAAGTGCGCGTCATCGATGTTGACGGCGGGGTCCGCACGGCCGATGCTGCGGCGAGCGGCGACGACGGGTCCACCTGGCTGCAGGCGGGCGCCTATTCGAGCATCGAGGGCGCCCGGAAATTGCTTCGAAGCCTCGAGCAGGCGAAGCTGCTGCCGGTGTCCATACACGATGCCGGCGGGCTGTTCCGCGTGTGGAT
>JASFSI010000214.1:0-4087 GCA_050114495.1 Lysobacterales bacterium
CAACGAAAACAACGGTGATCCGCTCGGAACCCGTATTTACGCACAGCCCGGTGACCCGGCGGCCATTTTCGACGTGACCACGACCACGAACGCCGAAGTCGGCAACCTGAACGGCTGGGAGCTGGCCATTCAGCACATGTTCGGCGACAGCGGTTTCGGCTTCCAGGCCAATGCGACCCTGGTGGGCGGCGACGTCGACGCCGATCGTGACATCATCAACCAGAGCTTTGCGCTGCCGGGCCTCAGCGATTCGGCCAACTTCTCCGTGTTCTGGGAGAACGACAACTGGTCCACCCGCGTGGCCTACAACTGGCGTGACGAGTTCCTGAGCGGGTTCGACCAGTTCGGCGCGCCGGTCTATACCGAGGACTACCAGCAGGTTGACCTCAACGTGACCTGGTTCGCGACCGACAACCTGGCGGTACTGCTCGAGGGCATCAATATCACCGAGGAAGTACAGCGCGTTTACGTGCGCTACCCGGAACAGTTCCTGCGCGGCAACCAGTATGGCGCCCGCTGGAATCTGGGTGTACGCTACCGCTTCTGATTCAAGGGGTAGCCGATTCGAGAACGAGCCGCTGCCTTGCAGCGGCTCTTCTTTTTTGAAGCAATCAAATGCAGCAAACCGGGACCATCAAACACATCGTGATCGTCGGCGGCGGCAGCGCCGGCTGGCTGACGGCCGGCCTGCTGGCCGGCGAGTACCGCCTGGGCCCGGAGTCCGGCCTGCAGGTCACGCTGGTCGAGTCTCCGGACGTGGCCACGGTCGGGGTCGGCGAGGGCACCTGGCCCACGATGCGCACGACCCTGCAGCGCATCGGCATCAGCGAGCGCGAGTTCCTGGTCGAATGCTCCGCTTCGTTCAAGCAAGGCACCCGGTTCGACGGCTGGCGCGACGGCTCGGCTGGCGACCGTTATTACCATCCTTTTTCTCCGCCGGCCGCGTTTTCACGCTTCAACCTGGCCGCCTACTGGCCGGGCAGCGGGGCGGCGACCGATTTTGCAAACGCGGTGACCTCGCAGGGCCGGGTCTGCGACCACGACCTCGCGCCCCGGCCGCTGGACGCGCCGGATTTCTCGGCGGTGCTGAACTACGGTTATCACCTCGACGCCGGTAAGTTCGCCGCGCTGCTGCAGCGCCATTGCACCGAAAAACTGGGCGTGCGCCACGTGCCGGACCACGTGGTGTCAGTGAACGGCGCGGCCGACGAAGACGTGCGTTCGCTCTCCACCGCGAACCACGGCGAGATCGAAGGCGATTTGTTTATCGATTGCACGGGTTCCCGTTCGCTGCTGCTGGACCGTCACTACGGTATTCCGTTTATAGACCGCCGGGACGTGCTGTTCAACGACTCCGCCCTGGCCGTGCAGGTGCCGTACCGCGAAAAGACCGACCCGGTCGCCTCGCAGACGATTTCCACCGCGCAGGAGGCCGGCTGGACCTGGGATATCGGGCTCAGTTCCCGTCGCGGTGTCGGTTACACCTGGTCCTCTGCGCACGGCGACGATGCCGCTGCCGAACGGGTGCTGGCCGCCTACGTCGAAAAAACCGCGGGCCGGGCCCTCGCGGACCTGGAGCCGCGTAAAATCAGTTTCAGGCCGGGGCACCGGGAAAAATTCTGGCACCGCAACTGCGTCGCGGTCGGAATGGCCGCCGGTTTCCTCGAGCCCCTCGAAGCCAGTGCGCTGGTGCTGATCGAACTTTCCGGCCGCATGATCGCCGAGGAACTGCCCGCCACGCGCGAGGCAATGGACACGGTTTCCAGGCGCTTCAACGAGAGCTTCCGCTACCGCTGGGACCGGATCATTGACTTCCTGAAGCTGCACTATGTGCTGAGCCGGCGAACGGACACGCCGTACTGGATCGAGCAGCGCGACCCGGCCTCCGTACCCTCATCGCTGAGCGAGATGATGAACCTGTGGCGAAACCGTCCGCCGTGGAACAGCGATTTTCCGCAGCGGGACGAGGTATTCTCCTGGGCCAGCTACCAGTTCGTCCTGTACGGCATGGGTTTTGAAACCCGCAACGCCGGCCGGACCCGTCGCATGGATCGTGCGCAGGATGCTGAAAAGCTGTTCGCGGAAAACGCCCGGCGCGCACAGGAGCAGGTCTCGCGGTTGCCCAGCAACCGCGATATGCTCAGCTACATCGAACAACGAGCTTGAATGGCACCGCCGATGACGAACCATGTGCAACTGGACAATGTAAACCACCGCGACCTGCGCGTTCGGCAGGTATTCACGCCGGGAATGGGTTTCGACGTGAATATCGCGCGGGCCTTTCCCTCCGAATTCATCCACCTGCAGCGCGAATACCCGCTGTTTTTCATGAAAAACACGGAAACGGGTTTCTTTGAAGCGGTCGTCATGCTGGGTTTCGACAACGACGAGAACCTGTTCCTCGGCGATCCGCACTGGAGCGGTGATTACATTCCGCTGAGCATCCAGCGTCACCCCTTCCTGATCGGCATGCAGCAGCAGGAAATCGATGGTATTCCGCGGGAAGTTCCGGTGGTTCATATCGATCTCGATCATCCCAGCGTGAGCCGCAGCGAGGGCGAACCGCTCTTTCTCGCCCAGGGCGGAGAGACTCCTTACCTCGAGCGCATGACGGGCGTGCTCAAGGCGATACACGAAGGCTACGAAGAAAACCGGGCCCTGTCGCAAGTGCTGGTCGGTCTCGAACTGATCGAATCGGTGAAGATCGATGTCGAATTCGCCGACGGTTCCGGGAAATCCCTGACCGGTCTCTTCAAGCTCAACGAGGAACGGCTCGCCGCGCTCAGCGGCAGTGCGCTGGAGACCCTGAACCAGGCGGGTCAGCTGCACAGCGTCTACATGATGCTGGCTTCGCTGGCCAGCATGCCGCGGCTGATCGAACGCAAGAACCGAAGACTCGCAGAGGCGGTCGATGACGGTTGATCTGAACGATCTGCCGCCGATTGCGGAACGGTCCGGGGTCAACCCGGATACCCTGTTTTCGGACCTGGCCGAGACTTCCGAGCCACTGGTGTTCCGCGGACTCGCGTCCGATTGGGGCCTGGTGCGAAAAGCGCGCGAATCCAATGATGCCGCCCGGGAATACCTGCTGGGAATGGACCGCGGCCTGCCGCTGACCACGTTCATCGCGGCCCCCGGAGCCCAGGGCCGAATCTTCTACACCGAGGATGTCACGCAGGTGAATTTTCGGCAGCTGAAACTGCCGCTCGGTGAGATCCTGGGTCGCCTGGCGGAACTTGAGAAGGATCCCGAGCCGGAAACCGTTTACATGGGCTCCGCCGCCGTTGACCAGTACCTTCCCGGTTTCAGGGAACAGAACGACCTGCCCAACGCGCCGGCCGGCATGACGGTGAGGATCTGGATCGGGAACCGCACCACGGTCGCAGCCCACTACGACGTGCTCGACAACGTGGCGTGGGTCGGTGCGGGCCGCCGGCGCTTCACGCTGTTTCCGCCGGATCAGCTGGAAAACCTGTACATCGGGCCGATCGATCTCACGCCCGGGGGGCAGCAGATCAGCCTGGTCGATTTCGACGCACCCGACTTCGAGCGTTTCCCGAGGTTTGCCGAAGCGCTGAGGCATGGCCAGACCACCCTGCTGGAACCGGGTGACGCGATTTTTATCCCGAGCATGTGGTGGCACCATGTCCAGGGCCTGGAACGCTTCAACATCCTGGTCAACCACTGGTGGCGCCAGGCGCACAGTTACATGGGGCCGCCGGCCGACGTGCTGCTGCATGCCCTGCTCAACCTGCGTGACCTGCCCGAGGCACAGCGCGAGGCCTGGCGCGGCCTGTTCGACTATTACGTCTTCGGTCCGCGCGAAGAGGCCGTGGGGCACATACCCGAGCAGGGCAGGGGCGCGCTCGGCGAACTGGACGATGACACGGCACGGCGCATTCGCGCGATGCTGAGAAACAACCTCAACCGCTGACAGCCCGGCGCGGCCAAGGGACAAGGAACACACCGGAACACGCGATGAACCGAAAAATCCAAAAAATCGTTATCGTCGGCGGCGGCACGGCCGGCTGGATGGCGGCCGCGGCGCTGTCCAAATCGTTCGGCAAGAACCTGGACATTCGACTGG
>JASFSI010000215.1:0-4077 GCA_050114495.1 Lysobacterales bacterium
TTCATGCCGTTCACGTTTTGGCGGCGTGTGCAGCAGCATGGCGAGCACCACGAACAGGCTGAGCAGGGACAGCGCGAGCTGCGCCGGCCAACCGGTAGCGGTCTGCGAAAAGCCCATCGCGAAATTGCTGCCGGCGGGAAGCAGGCTGGGTACGTCAGCCTGTGCAAGGCCCTGGTCAGCGGCGCGTGACGGGCTGCGGTCGATGGCCACCAGGCTGGTGTAACGGGTGACCAGGCCGAAGTCGAGCGCAATGTCGGTGACCCGCTGGCGCACCTCGTCCGGGTCGACGCCGAAAATGCGGCTGTCTTCCAGCGCCTCGATGCGGTTGCGGGCCCACAGCGAGGCGATGCTCTCTCCGCCGCCACCCGCCGCCGGTCGCGCGCGGGTCTCCCAGTAACGGCCGTCGAGTTCCCCGGACACGGTCACGTCGCGGGGCGCGTGCGGCAGGCGCGCGTACAGCCACAGGGGTTCACCCGCATAGAGGTCGGGAATCACTTCCGGGTAAAACTCGGCGTCCATGCCCCAGTCCACGTCCAGGTTCTGCACCGCCGGCGTCTCGATGCGCGCCCACAGCGAGGCGATGCGCGCCTTGACGTCCTCCATCCGGCCGACGTGGGTATGGATGCCGCGTCCCACGCCCGCAGCCTTGCGCATGAACCATGCGTTCGGAGCCGAACCGATGGATACCGTGAACAGTCGCGAGTCGCCCAGCTTGTCGCCGATTTCCAGCAGCAGTTCACGCTCGTTGCCGACGCTGCCATCGGTGATGAACACGATCTGGCGCAACAGTTCACTGCGGGCGGGCAGCTTCATCGCATAGTCGAGCGCCGGCGCCATGTGGGTGCCGCCGTCGGCTTCCAGGTCCAGCAGGAATTCGGTCGCCTCGGCAATACGCCAGGGCATCGCGGACACCGACTCTTCGAACAGGGGCCGAAAATCGCTGTTGAATTCGACCAGGTTGAAGCGGTCCTCGGGCTCAAGGAAGGTCAGTCCCTGCGCGAGCGCCGCGACCGCCTGCTCGAGCGGAGCGCCCTCCATCGAACCGGATGTGTCGATAATGAAAACGACCTCGCGCGCCTGCGGCGCGATGGCTTCGGGTATTGGCGGCGCCAGCATCATCAGGGCGTAGACCGCGTCACCGCCATCCCAGCTCATCAGCGCAGACTCCGGAACGCTGCCGAGTTCCGGCGCCCAGGCCAGTACGAACACGCGGTCCGTGCGGGTATCCGGATCGGCCAGGAAAATGCGGTAACCGCCGGGCTCGGCCTGGATGTCGATATCGTGGTAGCGGCTTTCCAGGCTGGTGAGCGGCAGGGGCGTGCGCAACATGATGTCCAGCGTCAAGCGGTAGGCGTCTGTCGCGTCAGAGGGAATGAAACGGTGCGGTTCACGGGCCAGGGGCTGACCCGGGTCCCAGCGCGGCGTGGACGTCATCGGAATTGCCAGGGAGAACACGCCGTCGCGGAAATCAATGCCGGCAAGAAAGCCGATCGAGACCGTGATCTCTTCGCCGGCCGCAATATTGGCGAGCCGGGTTTCGAACTGGTTGGCGCGGGCCTGCTCGACCAGTGAAGCGACTTTACCCTCGTCGCGGGCCTCGGTGTAAATGCGTCGCGCATCTTCTTTTTCGCGGATTTCGCCTTCCAGCACGCGGTCGCCGACCGTCACCCGCATGCGGTCCACGGCGGCGCCTTCCGGCAAGGGGTAACGGTATATTGCCTCGGCCCAGCCGTTGTCGGTATTGCGGAAGCGCTGGGTCACCTCGATCCGCGCCAGCAGCCCGGTGATTTCCGCGCTCACCTCGGTATCGATCGCGACAGCCTGCAGGGAATGTTCGCCGCTGTGAAACTCGATGCCCCAGAACGGGTCCTGCTCGGCGTACGCCGTTTCGATGCGGAGAATCAGCACGATGACCAGCAAGGCGTATGCCAGCAGGATGAAGCGCTCGCCACGGTGTGTATTCCGACACCTTGCCGGCTTTTGCTGGCCGGCCATGCGGCGGGCGGTTTCGGGGTAGCGGTTCCAGGCGTCGTGCTCGAGCCGGTCGCGGATGGAGGGTCTGGTCATGGCGGTCTCCCTGGGTCGGACTTCACTGCCCTCCATTCAACCGCCGTCAGGTGTCGCTCCGATTGCCACCGGTGCAAAACCGGCGCGTGAATTCTGGCAAAGCTATGGCAGCGGTGCCGCGCCGCGCTGTTTCGTTTCACCTCTGCGGCGCTGGGCCGTATCATGGCGCGAAGAACCAGCTGGCTTGCTCCGGTGGTCAGGTACCTCTTCGCGGGGCACGTTCAAGACGTCCTTGTGCACTACTCGGCTGTTCCCGACAGCCGAGTACCCCTCAAAGAGGTACCTGACCCCTGGAGCTCGCACGACGTGAGTCTTGACATGGTGTACCGCTTTACAGGGATGTATGAAGACAGGACGTCTTCATCCAAGCGACACAGGACGTGCTCGAGCGTTCCCTGGAAAGCGAGTGCACCGTGGCGAGACGGGTAACGGAAAAGAGCAGGAGCGCACGATGCCCCGCCATATCGTGATTGTCGAAGACGAAGCCGCCATTCGGCACAACTACGAGGATGCCCTGCGGCGTTTCGGCTACCGGGTCACCGGTTACGGCGACCGCGAGAGCGCGCTTTCGGCCCTGCGCCGCCGTCTGCCCGACCTGGTGATCATCGACGTCGGCCTCGGCGATGATATCGAGGGCGGCTTCGAACTGTGCCGCGAGCTGCGCGGCCTGTCCCGCAGCCTGCCGATCATCTTTCTTACCGCGCGCGATTCCGACCTCGACGTAATATCGGGCCTGCGGCTCGGCGCCGACGATTACCTGACCAAGGACATTTCCATTCAGCACCTGGTGGCGCGGGTGGTGGCGCTGTTCCGGCGTGTCGAAGCGCTGTCCGGCGGCAATACGGACGAAAAGGTGCTCGAACGCGGGCCGCTGAAATTCTCCCTTGAGCGCATGGAAGTCAGCTGGAGCGGTGTGGACGTACCATTGACCGTGACCGAATTCTGGATTATCCACTCGCTGATCCGACACCCCGGTCATGTGCGTTCACGGCAGCAGTTGATGGACGACGCCAACGTGCTGGTCGACGACCAGACCATCACCAGCCACGTCAAGCGCATCCGCCGCAAGTTTCTGAAGGTGGATGACAGCTTCGACCGCCTGGACACGGTTTACGGCGCAGGATACCGCTGGAAACCCGTTAACGGAGACGAATGAGCCTTCGAACCAAGCTGCTGGCGCTTTCCCTGCTGACCCTGCTGCTGCCGTGGTCGGCCTGGATGCTCCTGCAGGAACTCGAGGGCTACCTGCGCGGGTCGCACGAAGAAACCCTGCTGGCTTCGGCCCGCACCCTTGCGGGTGCATTGCCTGACGAATTTCGGGAACGCCTCGGAGCGCTTCCGCTTGACTACCTGCCGGTGCGCAGCCTGCAGCGTCACCCTTCGCTGGATGGCTATGGTGACGACTGGCCCGGCCAGGAACCGGGGCGCTGGCTGCCGTCCACGAGTGGCGGTCCCGGACTGCGCGTAATGGCCGGAGACTACCGCGGCAGCCTGTTCCTTCTGATTGACGTGCCGGTGCAGGAATCCACTCCCGTTCCGGTCATGGTCAGGTTGTTGGTTCGCAGTCCCCGCGGCCTGTTCCGCTACACCATCCAGCCGGCGGCGCCCGGTCCCCTTCAGCTCAGCGACGAGCGCGGTGCCAGCGGGCAGGCGCAGGGCTTCTGGCTGGATCACGGTGCAGGTTATCGCCTCGAGCTGGCGCTGCCGCTCGCAGTGGCGAACAGTGAAATCGCGGTCCGTGCCGACCGGTTGGAACAGTCTGCGGCGGAACGGGGTGCGCGCGCACAATGGCTGCCCTTGCTGCCGGCATGGCAAGCGGCCTCGAACTGGCTGTCGCGCCCGGGAGTGGCCGAAACCCGCAGCTGGCTGGTCGATGCGGATGGCTGGGTCCTGGCGGGCTCCCGCGGTCCCGCAGACGCCGCCGAGCCGGGCACCGCGCAGACGACGTGGCTGCAGCGCTCGATATACGCGCTGGTAGCCGGTAACGAGGCCTCTCCGGTGGCAGGCGAT
>JASFSI010000216.1:0-4075 GCA_050114495.1 Lysobacterales bacterium
GCTTCAACCAGAAGTCGCATTACGACGACCTGCGCCGCGGAACCTGGGAGGCCTCGCTGCTGGCGTCTTACGGCAGCACCGCGAGCTTCGAAGGCGATGCCGGGTCATCCATCGACGTGGACAGCGCCGTCGGCTGGGGTTTCACGGTCGGCTACAACCTGTCCTCGCGCTGGAATGTTTCCTACAAGTTCACGCTGCACAAGCCCGACTACCTGCTGGTTCGGGTTACCGACCCCGAGGAAGGCGAAGACCCGGTGATCCGCGAGATCGACCACACGCTGGATCGCTACGCGCACGCACTCAATGTGACCTGGCACTGGTTCGATGGCCCGCTGACCCCTTACCTGCAGGGCGGTATCGGCTACACCAAGCTGGATTCCAACATCCCAAGCCAGCCGCCGCAGACCGGCTGCTGGTGGGATCCGTGGTGGGGTTATATCTGCGATACGCAGTGGCGCACCTACGACACGTCCGAGATGACCTACAACCTCGGTCTGGGCGTTCGCTGGGACATCAACGGCGCCTTCTTCGTGCGCGGTGTCTACTCGCGCGAATGGTTCGGTTCGGACAACTACGACCTCGATTACGACACGCTCAGCGTGGATTTCGGCCTCATGTGGTAAACCGCTTCTGACCGCTCAGCCGCCGGTTTTTTCCAGGCGATAGAATGCGCGCATTGTGCAGCGGTCCACGTGACCGCCGCCGTTGGTGACCAGGATGCGGTCGGTGGTTTCGACGATGCGGCCAAAGGACGTGAACGCAATGCGCTGGGCCCACTGGGTTTCCGGGCAGTGAGTGCGAAGTTCGACCAGGTAACGCCGCGAGACGCCTTCTTCCAGGATCACGTTGTAGTCGTTGACGTACTGCCAGCTGTGTACGTTGAAAACGGTCAGGCGGTCGAGTTCTTCCGCGATTGCCAGGCCCTTCTGCGCGAGAATCTCATCGACCGTTTTTTCCGCTTCGGGCGGCGAACCCGCGCAGGCGGTAAGCAGGGTAAAAAGCAATGCCCCGATGGGCAGCAAGCCTCTGTTCATTGAACACCTCCAACAAAGGTGAGCGACCGTGTAGGCCCGATATTATCACGGCCGTTCAATCGCGCTCCAACGCGGCCGCCGCCTTGCGGCGGTCAGACAGCTGCTGCTTTTCCGATTCCGGCAGAAACGCCATTTTCAAGCCATTTGCCTGGGCCTGACGCGCCTGGGCGGCGCTGAGTCCCGCGCGCGGCGCCGCGACCTCGAACTCGTGCCGCAGGTCGATGCCGCTGATGGCCGGGTCGTCGGTGTTGAGGTTGGCCAGCAGACCGCGCTCGAGTATCGCTTTGACCGGGTGTACCGCGTAATCCTCCACCGTGCCGATCTGGACGTTGGACGTGATATTCACTTCCAGGCCAATGCCATGTTCAATCAGGTAATCGACCAGTTGCGGGTCTTCGAGCGAGTGGATGCCGTGGCCGATGCGCTCCGCGCCCAGTTCCCTGATGGCCTCCCACACGCTGTACGGCCCTTCGACCTCGCCCGCGTGCACCGTCACGCGAAGACCGGCGTCGCGAACGCGGCGAAAGTGATCCGCAAACAACCGCGCGGGAAACTTCTCCTCGTCACCGGCCAGGTCGATGGCCACCAGGTGGTCGCGGTGCGCCAGCAGGGCGTCGAGTTCATGCCGGCAGGTTTGCGTATCGTAGGTGCGGCTCATGATGCCGATCATCTGGGCGCGCACGCCAAAATCCCGTTCGCCCGCGACAATACCGTCCGCGACGGCCTCGACCACGCCCTCCGGCTCGAGTCCGTTCGGTTCCGCCATGAACCACGGGCTGCAACGAAGCTCGACGTAGTCGATGCCCTCGCGCATGGCGTCCTCGACATTTTCGTATGCCACGCGGCGACAGGCATCCAGGTCGGTCAGGATCGCGGTGAGGTAGCGAAAGCGGCCGATAAAGTCCATCAGGCCATCGGCCTTGCCCTCGACCACGACGTGCGGGCGCAGGCCTTCGACGTCGTACGCCGGCAGCTCGATGCCTTTTTCTAACGCCAGTTCGATGACCGTTTCCAGGCGAATGGCGCCGTCCAGGTGACGGTGCAGGTCGACCAGGGGAAGGTTGGGGTCAATGTATCGCGTTTCGGTCACGGCTTCGCCTTGAATCGAGGAGACGCTATTTTTGCAGGTTTGACGGCCCTGTCCAGAGCAGCTGTGAAAGAAGCGCTCAAACGGACCGGGTTCTTTGTTACGATGTCGCCTTCACCAGCCATGGAGATTTGCACCATGAAAGGACAGAAATTCCTGCTGCTCGGCACCGCGATGACTGCCGCGACCCTGTTGTCCACAGGCGAGCTCTCGGCGCAGCGCAGCGGCCAGTCGATACAGATTCAATATGGAACCGTAGTGTCCTCACAGTATGTCGAGGAGGCGTCCAACGCGGGGGCCGGCGCGCTCATCGGCGGCGCCATCGGACTGTACAAGGGCAAAGGCAAGTCTTCGGGAACGAAATTCAGGCGCACGGTGGGCGGCGCAGCCGTCGGCGGCGCAGCCGCTTCCGCCGTCCAGGGCGACCGTGAGGCGCGCCGGTACGAGGTGCAGACCAACTCGGGCACCGTGGTCATCATTTCCGACCAGACGCAGATCAAGGTCGATGACTGCGTGATCGTCGAGAACCCGGGAACGACCAACGCCAATATTCGACGGGTCGCGCCGACGTACTGCGATCCTGCATCCGCCGAGGTCGTGCAGGAACTGTACGACGAAGCACAGGAAGAAGCCTCGGAATGTGCCGCGGCCAAGAGCGAACTCGCACAGGCCGACGACGCCGCCGCGTTTGACCGGGCGATCCGGAAAGTCGAGATTCTGTGCGACATGTAAACGCTTGCCCAGTCCGCCACGCACTTTCGCGGCGGGCCGAAACAGGTAAAACACCATGAAAAACAGCTATGTACTTGGCATCCTGCTCCTGATTCTCGCCGGTTGCCAGAAAACCGACGAAGCCGCACTCTCGGACGACACGGCAGCCGTCAAAACAAAAAGCCCCACGGAAACGACCGCCATGGCAGAACCCCAGGCCGAAAAACGCCCCCACGAAATGACCCTGCACGGCGTCACACGCGTCGACGATTACTACTGGCTGCGCGACGACGAACGCTCGGATCCCGGCGTGATCGCCTACCTCGAGGCGGAAAACGACTGGTTTGACGCCCGCATGGAGCACACGAAATCCCTGCAGAAGTCCCTGTACGAAGAAATGGTGGCCCGCCTCGATCCGGACGAGTCCAGCGTGCCCTACGAAAAGGACGGCTGGTGGTATTACTACCGCTACGAACCGGGCAAGGACTACGCCATCCACGCCCGCCGCAAGGGCAGCATGGAAGCCGAGGAAGAGATCCTGGTCGACGGCAACGCCCGCGCCGAGGGCCACGACTACTACAGCCTCGGCAACCTCGAGATGAGCGATGACCACCGCTACGCGGCCATCGCCGAGGATACGCTCGGCCGCCGCATCCACGAGATTCGCATCCTCGACACCGAAACGGGTGAGTTCCTGCCGGAGGTGATCGGCAACGCCAACGCGTCGCTGGCCTGGTCAGCCAACGGCAATTACCTGTTTTACCTGGATAAACACCCTGAAACGCTGCTGGCCTACCGCGTCATGCGTCACCAGCTGGGCACCGACCCCGCAGACGACGTGCTGGTCTACGAAGAAGACGATTACCGTTTCTACACCGACCTCTCGCGCAGCCGCTCGGGCGAGTTCATCATGCTGTTGCACATGGAAACGGACACCACCGAGGTGCAGCTGCTCGCCGCCAATGATCCGCTCGGCGCGTTCGAACCCTTCCTGCCGCGCGAGACCGGTCACGAATACGATGTCGATCACGCGAACGGCCGCTTCTTCATCCGCACAAACTGGAATGCGGAAAACTTCCGCGTCATGACCGCGACCCTGGAAACGGCAGGCGACAAGGAACGATGGAAGGAACTGATCCCGCACCGCGACGACGCGATGGTTCGCGAAATCCAGGCCTTCAACGACTGGCTGGTCGTGGGCGAGCGCAAGGACGGCCTGCGCAAGGTCCGCGTGCTGAAGCTG
>JASFSI010000217.1:0-4068 GCA_050114495.1 Lysobacterales bacterium
GAACCGGCGGCAGTTCGCCAGCAGCCCGGCCGTCTACACGCTCAGCCGGCTGCTGCATTACATCATCATTTTCATCGCGGTGCTGGCCGCGTTCGGCTCGATCGGGCTCGATTTCAGCAACTTCGCCCTGATCGCCGGCGCCTTGTCGGTCGGTATTGGTTTTGGACTGCAGTCCGTCGTCAACAATTTCGTGTCCGGCCTGATACTGTTGTTTGAAGGCTCCCTGCGGGTGGGTGATTACATCGAGCTCGATACCGGCCTTCGCGGCCTGGTCAAGGAGATCAACACGCGGGCGACGGTGGTCCGGACCAACGACAGCATCGACGTCGTCGTTCCGAACTCGCAGTTCATCACCAACCAGCTGACCAACTGGACCCTGCGCGAACCGCTGGCGCGGTTTCGTATCGAGTTCGGCGTCGCCTATGGTTCGGACAAGGAAGCCGTCAGGGCCGCTGCCCTGGAAGCGGCCAACCGGGTGGATTTCATCGTTCACAACATGCCGTCGCGGCCGGTCGAAGTCTGGCTGACCGACTACGGCGACAGCGCACTGGTATTCCAGCTGCTGGCCTGGGTATCGAAGGCAGGCGTGCGCCGTCCGGAACGGGTTCGCGCAGCCGTCCTGTGGGAACTGGAAACCCAGTTGAGCGAGCGTGGCATCCAGATTCCGTTTCCGCAGCGTGACCTGCATTTACGCAGTGGGTTCCTGTCAGAGCCACAACAGCAAAGGGAAGAAAGCAGGAGCCCCGACGACGCCTCGCCCGCCACCTGACTTTCCATCGCACAGCGTGCCAATATGCTACGGTATTTCATACTCCTGTAAGAAAAATGGCGAAGGCAATCGATCGAAATGAGGACATATACGGCGACTGATGACGGTGGTCGTGAGATCCGTTACCGCGACAGCAAGCGGTACCTGTGGTTCTTATCGGCCCTTTTTCCTTTACTGCCGTTCGTGGGCATGGCGCTGATGGCCGCAACCGGCGCGGAGTGGACGCTATGGCTTCCGCTGCTGGGCGTTTACGTCGTCATTCCGTTGCTCGACCTGCTGTTTCCGAACGACGCCAACAACCCGCCCGAGGCCGTCGTGCCGCAGCTGGAGGCCGATCCTTATTACCGCGTGCTGGTGCACGCCACGGTTCCGCTTTACTTCGCGGTTTTGATCACGGGCGCCTGGTTTTCAGTCAGCCAGGAACTGTCGTGGTTCGGCTTGCTCGGCCACGCACTGGTGACCGGAGCGATCGGCGGGATCGCGGTCAACACCGGGCACGAACTGGGCCACAAGAAGTCTTCGGGCGACAGGGTGGCCGCGCGGCTTGCGCTGGCCGTGCCTTTTTACGGCCACTTCACGATGGAACACAATGCAGGGCACCATGCCCAGGTGGCAACGCCGGAGGACAGCGCCAGTGCGCGCTTTGGCGAGAGCATCTATCGCTTCGCCCTGCGCGAAATCCCGGGTGGCCTGCGACGTGGCTGGCGGTTGGAACGGGAACGGTTGCGGCGCCGAGGCTACGGCGCCTGGAGCATTCACAACCAGATACTGCAATCCTGGGCGGTCTCGATGGTTCTCTACGTCGGATTGCTGGCCTGGCTGGGTCTGTCCGCGCTGCCGTTCCTCCTGATACAGGCGGCTTTTGCCTGGTGGCAGCTGACCAGCGCCAACTACGTCGAACATTACGGCCTCTTACGTAAGAAGTTGGCGGACGGGCGCTATGAGCGTTGCAAGCCCGAGCACTCCTGGAACGCCAACCACATGGCGTCCAACCTGGTGCTGTTTCACCTGGAGCGGCATTCGGACCACCACGCGAACGCAGCGCGGCGTTACCAGTCGCTGCGGCATTTCGAGGACGTTCCTCAATTGCCGAGCGGGTATTTCGGCATGTTCCTGCTGGCCTACGTACCGCCGCTGTGGTTCCGGGTGATGGATCCGAAGGTGCTGGCGCTGGTGGACGGTGACGTTGGGCGCGTGAACCGGGGATGATGGCTCTTTTCAGCTCTTTTGCCAAACGAAGCGGCCCGTGAGTTGATACCTGCTTGACGGGGTCTGGAAAACAGGATGTTTTTCACCGAAGCGACACAGGGATGTGTTCAAGCGCCCCCGGAAAGCAGGTATCAGCTTTCGGGCGCGAAAATCGGCGATCGAATAGCCGGCGCAGCGCGGCCCAAGTATTTGAAGGGCTAACCGCCAACACTCCCCTTCGGCACCGAGAAGAATTTGAGGGAATCGAATTCCTCGTTCACGCCGGCGGCCTCCACTCCAGGGTCGTCCGCCAGTTCCTGCGCCATTCGCGCAGCCTCGGCGAGGTAGGATGAATAGAGGTGGCGGCGCTCGCCGGCGCTCAGCGCGCGCGGCTGGTAGCCACCGCACTCCAGCGCGTCGTCCAGCGAAAAGCCCTCCAGGGCGACCTCGTCGCGCTTGTGCACCCAGGCGCCGCTGTACAGATCAAAGGTGTACTCGGACAGGAAGCGGTAACCCTGGTCGGCGATGAATTCGACCGCGTCCAGGATGTAGTCGATCTCGATGTCGTCCATCGAGTAGTGCAGGCTGATGCGGCACCAGCCCGGCTTGATCCCGGAATACCCTTTCACGATCCAGTCGCGGTAGCGCTCCGAACGGTCGTGGTCGATGCCGAGCAGCCGGTGCCCGTACGGCCCCGCGCAGGAACAGCCGGCACGTGACTGCACCCCGAACAGGTCGTTCAGCAGGGACGTGACGAACTTCGGATGCAGGTACTTTCCCTTGTGGTCCCTGAGGTTGAAGGACACGATGCCGATGCGCCGCGACGGGTCCGGGTTGCCGAGGATCTCGATGCGGGGGTTGTCTTTCCAGCGCTCGAACGTGCGCTGAAGCAGCGCGCTTTCACGCTTTTCGATGGCTTCCACGCCGATGCGGTCCTTGATCTGGAAGGCCATGCCGGCTTTCAGCGTCTGCAGCACGCCGGGCGTGCCGGCTTTTTCGCGTTCCTCGATGCGGGTGATGAAATCCTGGCTGTCGGGTCCGACGTAGTCGACCGTGCCCCCCGCGCTGACGCTGGGCGGCAGGTCGCGCTGGTAGAATCGCTGGTTGAAAACCAGCACGCCGCTGGCGCCGGGCCCGCCGAGGAACTTGTGCGGGGAGATGAAGACCGCATCGATCGAGGCATCGCCGTCAAAGCGCCCGGGTTCGGGGTTCATGTCGATTTCCACGTAGGGCGCGCTGGCAGCGTAGTCAAAGCAGGCCATCGCTCCGTAACGGTGCAGCAGGCAGGCGATCTCGTGCACCGGGGTGCGCATGCCGGTCACGTTGGAGGCGGCTGAAAAGGAACCGATCAGCTGGCGACCGCTGTAGGCCGGGTCCTGCAGCAACTCCTCGAGGTGCGCCAGGTCGACGCAGCCGTCCGTATCGAGCCGCACCTCGACCACCGTCGCCAGGTTTTCCCGCCAGGAAATTTCGTTTGAATGGTGCTCATAGGGCCCGACGAAGACGACGGGCTGGTGCCGCGGCAAGAAATCGGCCAGTGTTTCATCGGCGGCCTGGCCCAGCGCCTTCTTCAGCAACCCGGTCAGGTTTTTTCGTGTCGCCGGCGGCAGCGCCACACCGATGATCTGCTGGAGCTTGTCGATGGCGCCGGTGGCGCCGGTTCCGACGCAGATGATGCGGCCGTCGGGACCGGCGTTGACCGAGCGCTTGATGGCGTGCTCGGCCTGCTCGAGCAGCTGCGTCATGGAACGCCCGCTGATGTCGTCCTCGGTGTGCGTATTGGCGTAGATGCGCTGCAGGTTCTGCAGATACTTTTCGACGAAACCCAGGCCGCGGCCCGATGCGGTGTAGTCGGCGTAAACCATCAGGCGCTCGCCGTAGGGCGTGGTGATGGGCGCGTCGGCGCCGATAATGTCCGTCCGCAGCGTATCGAAATCGAGGGTGCAAGGGTTGTTCATGGTGGCCTGTCGCCGATTGCTTTCGAATCCACGTATTGTACTGGCTGCGCAGGCTGACCGATATCAACGCGGCGCAGGCAGGTCTGGTGCACGCTGCCGGGACAGTCGTTGCGCAGTCCTGCGCGCATCGGGGACAATCGTGCGAGAACCTTT
>JASFSI010000218.1:0-4064 GCA_050114495.1 Lysobacterales bacterium
TCTGGCAGCGCTTTGCTGGTTCAGTTTTCGTCTCGCTGCCGACCGCGGTGATCATTCTGGGACTGGTCGCCGGACTGGTCGCCGGCGCCGTCAACTACATGACGATCCGAGCGGCAACGGAACGCGCATCGTAGCCTGAGCCAAACGAGCCCGGCAGCTGAAGGCCTTCGCGATGCGCGCCTGCTACAGCTGGTCTTCCGGCGCGATCTTCTGGAACCAGGCGCTGACACGCCGCCACCAGGAAGCCTGCGGTTCCGAGGTCTCGACGACCTGCTCGCCATCGATCGTCGCGTGCCAGGTAATGCGCCCCCGGTCGTCGAGCTCAAGTCGATAGGCACCACTCGGAATCGTCTCCAGGGAATTACCGGCCATTCGTGCGCCCAGTTCCGGTGAATCCAGGAACAGGGCCAGCTCGCTGTTGATGTCGATGGAACGGGGATCCAGGTTCAGCGATCCCGCAATCACCAGGCGGCGATCGATCACCATGCCCTTGGCGTGCAGCGTCAGGCGGTCCAGTATCGTGCCGCCTTCCTCGGACTCGACCTTCGCCGCATCGGCGCGCGCCTCCCACAGCTCGACACCCATCTCCAGCAGCGGCTTGCGGTAAGAAGCATAGGCCGAGTGCACCGCCGTGTGGTTGTTGGTGGCCAGTGAATTGGTCACGATCACGATTCGAACACCTCGCTGCCGCATGTTGCGAAGAAGGTCGAGACCTGACTGTCGAGGAATGAGGTACGGTGTGAAGATGACCACCTCGCTTTGCGCACTGGCAAGCGCCGCCGCGATCTGACCCGCGACGATCTTGTGCTCATCGGCAATCTTCGAGAGCAGTTTCTGGGGGTCGTCGACGACCAGTTCACTCTTTGCGAAGTACGGCTTCACCGCGCCAGCGTAAAAACGGCGCATCAGCTCGGTGTTGATGGCCTGCGCGTAGATCGAATCGCCGGCATCCACCATCCGCCGCTGGGCAAAAGCGATTCGCTCGTCGCGTTTGCCATCGTACTTTGCCGCGGTCAGTACCTCGAGCGGCACGGCCAGTTCATGGTTCCAGTAACGGTCAAAGGCGTTTGAAACCTCCTGGACGATCGGCCCGGCCGAGAGCATGTCGAAATCGACGAACTCGCCGCTGGCCTCGAGCTGGAAATACTCCACCGCGATATTGCGGCCGCCGATGATGGCGATCTGGTTGTCAGCGATGAATGCCTTGTTGTGCATGCGGCGGTTGGCCAGCTTGAAGTTTCCGGCATAGTTCAGCGCATAAAGACCCTGGCGCGAAACCGGGTTGAAGATACGCACCTCGACGTTCGGGATTTCATTGAGCAGTGCGAGCCCGCCGTCATCCACCGTGGTGAACACATCATCCAGCAGCAGGCGAACGCGGACACCGCGCTCGGCTGCCTCCACCAGCTTGGTGGCCAGCACCAGGCCGGCATCGTCCGGTTTCATCAGGAAATACTGTGCATCGATACTGACTTCCGCACTATCGATCAGCGACAATCGGGAACCGAAGGCATCGAGTCCCTCGGACAGCGGATAGAAGGCATCCCGCCCGGGCTGTTCCGCCCGCCAGGCGTTACTGTAGCGGGCGAGGCTCGTCTGCCCGGTGTCCGTGATCACGGTAGAGGGTGTTCTCGGATGATCCAGCGAAACGGTGGCGCAGGCACCGAGCGTCAACGGCAGCAGCAGGGTGACGAGAATGTTTTTCAATCTTCGAAAAAACATGGGCGAGCCGAGTTTCCGCTATTCAAATCAGGGCCTACTCTCGCAGAACATACCCCTTCATATCAAGACCGATCTTCTTCCAGGCGCTTAACGGCACTCAAAATCATCTTCTCCGGACGGCTGACACATTTCCGGGAATCCGGCATCGCGCCAGTAGGCGTCAATACCCTGGCGGCTGATCATTCGCTTGAAGCCCTCCGAGCGCCGGTACTCGCTGTACGGACGCAGCCAGAACGAATAACCGATGGATTTACGGTCGTGGTCGCCCAGCGCGATCAGGAGTTCGATCACCGTGGAACCCTCCAGTTCGTTGTCCTGGAGAAACCGCTCCAGCCGTTGGCGCAGCACCGCGTGGTCGCGCTCCGGCGCCAACAGCGCATCGTAAAGTTCGTCGTTCGCTCGCCATCCGCGCAGCTGCCGAAGACTCGCGGCCACGTAGTAAAACGCCTCGCGCCGATCCAGGTCGGCCAACGTGACCAGGGTGGCCACGTCCGGCCCCAGGGCCCCTCGCGCAGCGGAGTCGAGCATCACGCGGTTGGCCTCTTCCCGCCGTTGCAGCCCGATCAGCGACAGCGCCAGGTTGGTGCGGCAGGGCGCGTAGCTCGGTTCCTTTTCGCTGCATTGCCTGAAATCGCGTTCCGCCTTCTTGAAATATCCCATGGTGAGGAGGCTGAGGCCGCGCCAGTTGAGTACGCTGAGGTTGTCGGGCTCAATCGCCAGCGCCCGGTTGTACTCTTCCATGATCTCGCTGTAAGTCCAGTCACCCGTCAGGTGACCCAGGTCGGCCTGCCGGGCCAGTCCGATAACCCCGAGGGCCAGAGCGTTGTCCGGATCGAGCAGGAGCGCCTCACTGGCCAGGTCGCGGGCACGCTCGCGGGAAAGCGCGCCGTTGGGCGCGAGCAAGAAGCCGTATTCCGGGGCGATGGCGTAAATCGCGGCCTGCATCGCGCGCGCCTCGGCGAACTCCGGATCCAGTTCGAACGCACGTTGCAGCGCCTGTTCCGCCTCGTCCAGGGCGACGCGCGAACGGTAAATACTGCGCCCCTTCAGAAACAGGGTATAGGCATCGACGTTTTGCGTGGGCCTGGAGGCAGCCCGTGCTTCACCCACCGCGACACCCAGGTTGCCCCGTATCGAAGCCACGATAGCGGAAGCGATCTCGTCCTGGATGGCGAACAGGTTCTCGGTACTCAGGGTCCGGTCAAAGGTCTCCGACCACAGGTGCTGATCGGTTTGTGCGTCGATGAGCTGGGCCGTGATGCGTATCGTTTCACCGGCCGTTCGTACGCTGCCTTCGAGCACGAGTCGAACATTCAGTTCGTCGGCAATGACCGGAACACCCACGCCTTCGCGGTTTCGAAACTGGAAGGACGAGGTGCGGGAAGCCACCGCCAGCCCGTCCACCTCGACCAGGGCGTTGAGTATTTCCTCGGCGATACCGTCCGAGAAGTAGGCCTGGTCACCCAGGGGGGACAGGTCGGCAAAGGGCAGCACGGCAATCGACGCGGATGGAACAGCCTGCTGTGCATTGCTCGAGGGCTTCGATGGCTGCATCTGCATGCTGCCAGGCTGCTGGTCCGGCCCGCCGGAGCGTTCCGGCAGCAAGCGATCGATTCCGAATACGGCCACGGCCAGCGCCACCGCTCCGATCACCGCGATATTCAGCTTGTGCCGTGTCTCGTGCCGGATCTCCTCGTTTCCCTCCAGGTCTCGTTCGCGACGAATACCGTCCGGCGTGAGTTCATAGACCCAGGCCAGCACCAGCGCCACCGGGAACCCCAGCAAAAGAATGCCCAGCACGAGTCGCAATGCCCAGTCGGGCAGACCCATCAGGCCGAACAGGATGTCTCCAATTTGCAGCAGCAGCCAGCCGCCGACGGCATACAGCGCCGCCACGCGGAACACGTCGCGGCGTCTCAGTTCCTTAAATAAAGACATGCGTTCAATGCAGCAGCTAGCAGGCGAGCCGCGCGCAGCCTGGCCTGGCCCGCATCACGTCAACCCCGCTCAATGCTGAACGCCGCCCGGACCGTGCACGTGGCCGTGCTCGATTTCTTCCCCGCTGGCGTCGCGCAGGCCGGTGATCTCCACGTCGAAGGTCAGCGTGCGTCCGGCCAGCGGGTGGTTGGTGTCGATATCGACATTGAAGCGCCCGACCTTGACCACGGTGGCCTGCATCGGCCCCTGGCGGGTCTGCAGCGTCACGACCTGCCCGGGCTGAAGCTTTTTGGGTTGCGGAAAGTGCTTTGACGCCACGCGCTGGGTAGCGTTCGGGTTGCGCTCACCGTAGGCCTCGGACGGTTCGATCGTGACCTGGAAACGGTCGCCCTCTTCCCGGCCTT
>JASFSI010000219.1:0-4062 GCA_050114495.1 Lysobacterales bacterium
GACCTCGAACGGCTGAATGAGCAATTGCAGGCGACGACCAATGAACTTAAAGACGCGCAGCAGGCGAAAAACGTGTTTTTTGCGCAGATGAGCCACGAACTCCGCACGCCGCTGAACGGCGTGGTGAGTGCGCTCGCCCTGTTGCGGGACCAGGGCCTCAGCGGCCAGGCTGAAACACTTCTCAATCTCGCGGGGGAATCGTCGCGGAACCTGATGCAGGTGATCGATTACGTGCTTGACGTGTCCAAGCTCGAATTGTCGCAACCGGGTTCGGAGGTGGTCTCCTTCGATTTGCCCGAGATGATCGCATCGGTCATCAGCATTGTTCGCGCCGGGGCTATCGAAAAGGGCCTGGCGCTGCACAGTCACATCGATGGCCGTTTGCAGTCCGCCTATCTCGGCGACAGTTCGCTGCTTCGGCAGAGCCTGCTCAACCTGGTCAACAATGCCATAAAGTTTACCGACGAGGGAGAGGTCAACATCACCGTGACCCCCGCGCTGAACGAGGAAATGAGCTTGCGTATCGAGATCAGCGATACCGGTATCGGTATCGCGGCGGAGGACCGGGGCGTGATCTTCGAGCCCTTCCGCAGGGTGCAGAATCAGGGCGCCAATCATCGCAGGCTGGGCACCGGCCTGGGACTCGACATTGCGCGGCGGAATGTCCAGCACATGGGCGGAAGCCTTGGCGTCGACTCTGCACCAGGACAGGGGTCTACGTTCTGGATGGAGCTGCCGTTCGAGGCCGTCGTCAGCGATCATGAACGCGGCATGGCCCGGTCGCCTGAGCCCGGTGGGCAACGCAGGCTGAGCGGGCGCGTTTTACTCGTGGACGACAACGAAACCAACCTGATGCTGGGTGAAATGGTCCTGCAGAGCGTGGGCCTGGATGTGATTTGCGCGGCATCGGGGGAAGCCGCCATCACGCTCGCTCGCGATGAGCGGCCGGACCTGGTGCTGATGGACATCAGCATGCCCGGGATCGACGGGTTTGAAGCGACCCGGCAGATCCGGACGTTCCGTGATGGTCGCGAACTGCCGGTTGTCGCACTGACCGCCTACGCGAGTTCGATCGAGAGGGAAATGAGCGAGGCTTGCGGGATGAACGGCTATCTGACCAAACCGATCGTCCTTGAGGAATTGGTCGGCACCCTCTCGGCGTGGCTCCCCGAGGGCGTCAGCCCATCGCCTGCAAATACGGACCGCTACCAGGAGGATCAGGATGCTTCACCAGTCGACGACGCGGTGCTCGATGATCTCGCGGAGCAGATCGGTCATGTCAACCTGGTAGCGGTCATAACAAAATTCCTGGAGGAAGTGGGTACGCGCTGGGCGGCTCTCGAAGCGGCGTCCAGCAAGGCAGAACTGGCTCGAGAGGCCCATACGCTCGCCAGCACCTGCCGCAGCTTTGGCCTGCCGTCGATCGGTGAAAAAATTGCCTGTATCGAACGGCATGCCCGACTCGGAGAGGACGCCGCGGAGCCCCCATGCATCGCCACGACCGGAAGAGAACTGCAGCAGGGCACCAATGCACTGCGAACGGCGATGGAGCGCTACCGGGCCAAGGGCTGAGCGCCGGGGGATTTCGAGGCAGGCTCAGTCTAGCGCGGCGCCTGGACGGTACTCCCGGTTGATGGGCGATTCGACTGCAGCGCTCAGCAGTTCCAGCAGGGTATCGAGCGCCACGTCGATCACGCTGGTATTACCCGAGGCGATGGCCTTGCCCAGCTCGCCCGCGCACGCGCCAATGCGCCCGTAGCCGAAATGGACCGCCGTTCCGCGCAGCCGATGACCGATTCGGCGCACCGATCCGAGATCGCGCGTTTCGGCCGCTCGCTGTAATTCCGCGAGCGTCTCTGCAAGGTAGTTGAAGTATCTGTCCGCAAGCTCCGCCCCATGACGTTGAGGCTGCGGTTGTGCGTTCCAATCCCGTTCGATTTTTTCGAGCACCTTGCTGATATCACCAAGCCTGCTGCTCTTGCTGAGCACCAGCGTGCACCCCGCTTTGCGGCAGCGGCGCGCGGTTTCCCCGGAATTGTCCCCCGTGAGTGCCGCCACCGGTGCATCGCGGGGCACATCGCCCAGAAGTTCGAGGCCATTCCCGTCGGGCAACTCGAGATCGAGCAGAACACTGGTCGGGCGGGGTCCCGAACGCAGGATTTGCCGCGCGCTCTTCAGGTCCTCGGCTTCCAGGACCTGTACACCGTGACGTTCCAGGGCATAGCGCAGGTACAGCCTCATGGCGGCGACATCTTCCACCAGCAGCACGCGCCTGCTGGCGACCGATCGGTTGGGCTTTGCCGGTGCCGATTCAGACATCTTCGCAGGCCTTTGCGTCGGCACGGCCCCGTTCGGCCAGGCGCAGGTTCCACTCGCGTACAAGGCCCGAAATGGCCTGCACCGTGCCGGTGATACCGCCGGTACCGGACGCTTCGTGGCGGCCGCTGGAAAGGAATTCGCCGATGACGGAGATCATGGTGTCGAGTTCTTCCAGGCTGCCCTTGTCGAAGGCCCCTTCGCAGCCCTTGCGCAGCAAGGTGCGCAGAAAATCACGATCCAGGTACGCCGAGTAGGCCAGCACCAGGCTGCCGGGTTCGAGTGCACGGATGCGGCTGATCACATCCTGCCCGAGACTGTCTCCACCGAACTCGCGGTCGACGATGTACACGTCGAATCCGGCCGGCGCGACGGGGTCTTCGATGCCGATGACTTCGGCACCGGGCAGCCGTTCGGCAATGGCCTGCTGCAGGTGGGCGACCAGGAAGGGGTCGTCATCGATAATGGCTATGCGTTTGGTTGTCATGAGGCAAGCTCCGATTTCAAGTGTTGAGAAAGTTGTTCAGCCACGCGAAACGCGTGGGGTTGGGATAGCTCGAGGTCGATGCTGGCGCCAACTGCGGGTCGTCAGCGGGCATGCGGTTTAGAATCAGCAACTGGCGTCCCGGTGCAAGCCGGTCCAGCAGATCCAGCGCCGTTTTGATTCTCTGCTTGCTCTCACCGTGGGCGGAAACGGCAATTACGCGGTCAGCCAATGCGGCACCGACCGCGGCCTGGCGGCCAGCTTTCAGCACACCGAGATCGACCAGTACGACATCGTTGCCTTCACGCGCCGTGTCCAGCAAGTGGCGCAATTCTTCGAAGGAGAGTTCCACGCCGCCCCGCGCACCCTGGTTTCGCTGCCACTCGGACGCGGCTTCGATAAACCCGAACGAGACGCTGTCCGCCGAGCAACGGTTTGCCGCATCAGCGAGAGACAATCTCGTGCGGCTTGCGGATGAATCACTGTATTGACCGGATGCGGGCACATCAGTGTTTGCATCGATCAGCATGACCTTGAGGCCGCTTGCCGCGTAATGGCATCCAAGCGCGGCGACCAGGCCGGTCGCACCGGCGCCCGCGGATGTCGCAGCAAAGCCGATGACGAGCGGTCGCGCGGGCTCAGGCGGCCAGCGCAGGTCCAGTTCGTTGCGGATTCGGCCGGCCGCATCGGTGACCTCGTCTTCGCCGGCATCGCCGACGACTGCGCCGAGCAGACCGCTCGCGCGAGCGTCCAGGTCGTCGGAAAACCGCAAGCGGCCGCCGATCAAGGTCAATAGCACGAAGCCTGCGAGCGTTCCAAGGGCTCCGAAAACTGCGGCGCCAAGGGCCGCGGGTTTGCGCTTGTCATCGATCGGACCATCCGGGATCTTGCCGAAAGCAACGATTTCCACGTTACGGGAGAGGTCGTTCTGGCTTTCGACCTGCACTTCGTCAAGCGCGCGCTTGGTTTCCTCGAGCAGGTCCTCGACGCGATCTTTTTCTGTGACGATCCCGCGAATCCGTATGAGCTTGGAATTGAGCTCGGATGCTTCGCGGCGGATCGTTTCACGCCGTGACTCCAGCTTGTTCCTGAGCACTTCAAGGTCATCGAGAGACTGTTCCGCGGAATCGGAATTTCCACCCGTCAGGGCACCGGCCTTGCCCAGCGTGGCAATCTGCTCGCGCCGTTCGTCGATCGCGCCTTCCAGTATGGCCAGCTCAGCCTCCGCCGCGCGCAGTTTCGGGTGCGAGGAACGGTAGCGA
>JASFSI010000220.1:0-4062 GCA_050114495.1 Lysobacterales bacterium
CATGACCACCACCAGCCCGATGATGGCAGCCAGCAGCGCACCCAGCGCCCCGTAAACGGCGAAATAGGCAAGGTGACGGGCCAGCGTGCGAATCATCATGGACATTTCTCCTCAGAGGATGACCCGGGCATCCAGCGCGGTGCAACCCTCGCCCTCGTGAAAGACCTTGAGCGGGTTGACGTCCAGTTCCCTGATCTGCGGAAAATCGACCAGCAGCTGGCTCATGCGCAGGATCGCATCGACGACGGCGTCGATGTCGAAGCGCTTCTGCCCGCGCGCGCCCATCAGGATCTGCGCACCCTTGAGTTCGTCGATCATGCCGTAGGCCTCCTCGCGGGTGACCGGCGCCACGCGCAGCACGGCTTCCTCGAAAATTTCCACGAAGATGCCGCCCAGCCCGATCAGCACCACGGGCCCGAACTGGTCGTCCTGGCGCCCGCCGAGGATCAGTTCCTTGCCGCCGACGACCATGCGCTGCACCATCACGCTGTCGATCCGTGCATCGGGAAAGGCCCTGAGGATCCGATCGTTCATGTCTGCAAACGCCTCGCTGACCGAGCTGGCGTTGCGCAGGTTCAGCTGCACGCCGCCGACGTCCGACTTGTGCGAAATGTTTTCCGAGATCACCTTCATCGCCACCGGGTAGCCGGCGCGCTCGGCGGCCTCGACCGCTTCGTCCGCGCTGCCCGCCGAAACACCGCGGGTGGTGGGAATGCCGTAAGACTCCAGCACGTCCATCGCCTCGTTGAGCAGCAGGTCGCGCGACTCGCGCTGAGCGCTGTCGATCAGCTGCCGTGCGGGCTGCGAATCCACGTCGAACACCGGGGGTTGTTCCGCGTCGCGGGTCTCCTGCATCTTGCGCGCATGCTCGTATTCCAGCTTCAGCGCGCGCAGCATCTCCACGATCTGCGTGAAAATCGGGAAATCCAGGTCCTGTTTCAGGCTCTGGATCTCCGACGGGTTGGCGGAAACATAAACCGCAATCGGCTTGTTGAACTTCCGGCCCAGGGCCTCGAGACGCCGCACCAGGTCCTTGGTCGGCCCGTGCTCGGTGGCGGTCAGGGACGTGTGCAGGAAAACCACGCCGTCCACGTTGGACTGCGCCAGCGTCTCCTCGACGATGCGGTAATAAACGTCCAGGTCGAACAGGTCGCCGAGGTCCAGCGGGTTGGTGAGCTTGATGACCGAGGCGCGGAAGTGCTTCTCGATCTCGCGAATGAACGACTCCGGAAACTCGGCCAGTTCGAAACCGACCGTCTCGCAGGCGTCGGCGGCGACGATGGCGTGCCCGCCCGAGCGCGAAATGATGGCCAGCCGCTTGTCCCTCAAACGCGGCAGGCGCAGGGCCTTCATGTACTGGGACAGCGTCGTCACGTCGTGCACGCGCGTGATGCCGGCCTGCCGGAAGGCGGCGTCGACGACGCGGTCGTCGCTGGACAGCGACGCGGTGTGGGACGCCGCGATGTTCTTGCCGAGCGTGCCGATGTTGGACTTCAGCGCCAGGATCGGCTTGGGCGAACGCCGGGCGATCTCCATCAGCCGCCGGCCGTCGCCGATGCTTTCGAGGTAGACGAAGATGATCTTCGTGCCCGCGTCCTCGATGTAGTACTCGAGCAGGTCCTCGGCGTTGATGTTCAGCATGTTGCCGGCCGAGGCGAACTTGTTCAGCCCGAGGCCCTCGGCGGCCATGTGGTTGAGGATGCTCAGCCCCACGCCGCCGCTCTGGGTGATGATCGACACGTCGCCTTTGCGCATGAAGGGCTTGAGGCGCGGAAACGGCACGCTGAACCCGTTTTCCATGTTGATCACGCCGATGCAGTTGGGCCCGATGAAGCGGATGCCGTACTTCTCGGCGATGGCGCTCAGTTCACTCTCGAGTGCGCGGCCCTGCTCGCTGTACTCGCGAAAGCCGGCGGTTTCGATCACCGCGCGCCGAATGCCTTTTTTGCCGCACTCTTCCAGCACCTGCGGCACGAAGCGCGCCGGCACCAGGATCACCGCCATGTCGACCTCGTCCGGTATGTCGGAGACCGACTCGTGGATGCGCCGCGAGGTGATCACGCCGCCGCTCGGCCCCACCGGGTAGACCACGCCCTCGAAACCGAAGTCGATCAGGTTGAGCATGATGTTGCGGCCCAGGTTGTCGGGCTTGGACGATACGCCGATAACGGCCACGCTTTTCGGATAGAAGACGTTACGCATGATGGCTCCGGGATTTGTCAACGCGAAAGGATGCTATTCGGAATCGGCTAACCGTTCGCTGACCTGCCGCAGCTCTTATTTAAACAGAAATCAGGCGCTCCAGCCTTTACAGAGTGTTGAAATTCCCGCGCCTTCGATGCAATCGGGATTCACATGACCTCACGGCATTTTGTCCCTCGTGATCACCGGTATGATCCCGGTGAGTTCCAGGCAGCTATCGTGGTGCGAGGCCATGACCATCCCCCTCTTTCACAGGCGACGCGGAAACAGCAGCCGAAACGGGAAGGCCGGCACGTCGTTTATCGGCCGGCTGCTGGCGTCGAAACCCGTTCAGGAAGCCGCCGGCACGCTGACCGGCGATGAAAAAATGGTCCGCGTGGGCTGCCCTGCGCACAACTGCGGCGGACGCTGCCTGCTGCGGGTTTACGTGCGGGACGGCACGATCCGGCGCATCGAAACCGACGACCGGCCGGGCGACACGGTGGCGGACCCGCAGCTGCGCGCCTGCATGCGCGGGCGATCGTACCGGCACCGCCAGCATCACCCCGACCGCCTGAAGTACCCGATGAAACGGACCGGAGAACGGGGATCCGGCGAGTTCCGGCGTATCTCCTGGGACGAGGCCACCGATCTTGTGGCCGCGCAGCTCACCCGCGTTCGCGAGCAATACGGCAATACCTCGCTTTACGTCCCCTACGGCACCGGCAGCTACAACCAGCTCGGCGGCAAGTGGCCCGCCGACCGGCTGATGAACCTGTTCGGCGGCGCCCTGGGCTACTACAACTCCTATTCCTGGGCCTGCATCACCCCCGCGACGATCTCGGTTTACGGCACGGACGAAACCGGCAACCAGCGCCAGGACTGGTTGAACAGCGAATACATCATCATGTGGGGCTGGAATCCGTCCGAGATGCGCGATGGCACCAACAGCGAGTATTTCCTCAAAGAAGCGCGCAAAAAGGGCGCCCGCGTCGTCTGCATCGATCCCCGCATGACCCTGAGCGCGGTCGCGCATGCCGACGAGTGGATCGCGATCCGGCCCGGCACCGACGTGGCGATGATGAGCGCGATGGCCTGGGTGATGATCACCGAGGGCCTGTACGACAAGGACTTCGTGCAGCGCTGCTGCAGCGGATTCGACCGTTCCCAGATGCCCCCGGGCCGCGAGGACGAGGAGAGCTACACCGACTACATTCTCGGCACCCGGGACGGCCAGCCCAAGACCCCCGAGTGGGCCGAAGCCATCACCGCGGTGCCGCGCGACGTGATCGCCCGCATCGCGCGCGAGTACGCCACCGCGAAGGCCGCCGTGCTGTACCAGGGTTACGGCATGCAGCGCAGGGCTTACGGAGAACAGGTGGTGCGCGCGGGCTGCACGCTGGCGGCGATCAGCGGCAATGTCGGCATACCCGGCGGCTGGGCCAGCGGCATCGCGCTGCAGGCCGGCGGCGGGCCGTTCTGGAATATTTTCCCGGTGCTGGAAAACCCGGTGAAGGCGCAGATTCCGACCTTCCTTTGGACCGAGGCCATCCTGCGCGGACCGGAACTGACCGCCAAGGAAGGCCTCACCGGCATCGAGCGCCTGCCGCACGGCATCAAGCTGGTGTGGGCGGTGGCGTCGAACTGCATCGTCAACCAGCACGCCAACATCAACCGCACGATCGAAATCATCCGCGATGCATCCCTGCTGGAATTTTTCATCGTCCAGGACCAGTTCATGACGCCCACCGCGCGCTTTGCCGACCTGGTCCTGCCGGCCTGCACGCAGTTCGAGACCTGGGGTGTCGAGGACGGCTGGAAATACGGCGAGGAAGTGCTGCTGCAGCCACAGATTCTCGATCCACCCTGGGAAACCAAAAG
>JASFSI010000221.1:0-4060 GCA_050114495.1 Lysobacterales bacterium
CGGCGTAGATGAGCGGACGGCTGGACGCCATCAGCATCTCGAAAAACGAACGCAGCTCGTCATCGTCGAGGTGATTATCCCGCGCAGCATGCAGGCGCTGACGGTAGCCCGGCACCGCGAGGTAACCGCGGCCGACGAATTCACCCACCCAGTTCTGCACGTCTTTCGGCAGATCGATGACCACGGGGCCGGGCCGGCCGCTGCGGGCGATCTCAAAGGCGGTCCGCACCGTGAGTTCGAGTTTCTTGGGATCGGTTATCAGGAACGTGTGCTTGGCCACGGGACCCAGGCAGCTGTTGACCGGGGCTTCCTGGAAAGCGTCGGTGCCGATCGCGCTCGTCGGCACCTGGCCGCAGATCACGACCAGCGGGGTCGAATCGGCCATCGCGTCGCGCACCGGGGTGACCGTGTTGGTGGCGCCAGGGCCGGAAGTCACCATGACCACACCGACCTTTCCGCTGGCCCGGGCGTAGCCGGCCGCCATGAAACCGGCGCCCTGCTCATTGGCGGGGACGATCAGGGGCATCGGCTCCTCGCCGTTCTCATCGGCGTTTTCTGCATTGAAGCGGAAGACCGCGTCGTAGGTCGGCAGAATGGCGCCGCCGCTGTATCCAAAAATCACGTCCACACCCTGGTCCGCGAGAACCTGGACGACCATGTCCGCGCCGGACATCATGGCGCCTTTCAGGGGATGCGTTGCCTTGTCCATATTCGAATCCGCTAATGAAGCTTGAATGCCGAAGTGTCGGTGAATTGATTGATCATTGCAATAGAGTCCCAACTGGGCCAACATTGGCCACCTCATGAGACACATCATTTCACTGCTTGTATCGAACGAATCCGGCGCGCTGGCGCGTGTTTCCGCGCTTTTTTCGACGCGCGGCTACAACATTGAATCGCTGAACGTGGCGCCGACGCAAAACCCGGAAATCTCCCGCCTGACCCTGGTGACCCGCGGTTCCGACACGGTCATCGAGCAGATCAACCAGCAACTGCTCAAGCTGGTGGACGTCGTGAACATTGCGGACATGACGATGGACGACCATATCGAGCGTGAAATGCTGCTGCTCAAAGTCCGGCTGAATAGCGACCGCCAAAACGATGCGCTCGAGGCCGTCAACGATTTCGGCGCACGCATCCTGGACGACAACCCGGAGGTCTACACGCTGGAACTCACCGGAATCAGCGAGTACGTCGACGAGTTCGTCAAGCGCATGGGCACGACCGGAACGCTGATCTCGGTGGTTCGCAGCGGCGCCATGGCTGTTTCGAGAGGCAAGTACGTCCTCGGCGGGCGCTGAACCCGAACGAAAGCGGGCTCCCTTGAGGAGCCCGCGGATTCTTTATCCTTGAAGGAAAATGGCTACTGCAGAACGTGGATATTGCGTTCCGCGCAGATGTCACGCAGCTCTTTTGGCCAGATCGTGACGCTGACCTCGCCCAGGTGCGCCTTGCGCAGCAGCAGCATGTAAACACGGGACTGGCCAATGCCGCCGCCGATGCTCAGCGGTATTTCGTCGTTCAGGATCGCCTTGTGATAGGGCTGATCGACGAGATCCATCTGGCCCGACATTTCCAATTGCTTGAGCAGGGTTTCCTTGGTCACGCGGATACCCATCGAGCTGAGTTCGTGACGCCGCTGGGTGACGTGGTTGTAAACCAGGATGTCGCCGTTCAGGCCGTGCATCGGCCGCCCGTCCTTTGACACGGTCTCGGTGACCCAGTCGTCGTAATCCGCCGCCCGCAGCTCATGCGGGTAGCCGTCCGCCAACGGCCAGCCGATACCGTAAATAAATACCGCCGGATATTCCTGGATCAGCCGGGTTTCACGCTGCTTGCGCGGCAGGTCCGGGTACATCTCGAGGATTTCCTCGGCGTGGACGAACGTCAGTTCCTTCGGCAGGTTGGGGAAGCGCGGGTCTTTCAGCTGCGGGTACATGTCCTGAACGAATTCCTCGGCCCCGACGAACACCTTCCAGATCCGCTTGACCGTGTCGGTCAGGAAATCGAGGTTGCGCATCGATTCGTCGATGGTTTTTTCCCAGTCCCACTGGTCCACGTAGGAACTGTGGTCGTGGTCGAGAAAATAGTCCTTGCGCACGGCCCGCATGTCGGTATTGAGGCCTTCGCCGACCTCCATGCCGAAGGTCTTCAAAGCCATCCGCTTCCACTTGGTGGCCGCCTGCACGACCTGTGCTTCCATGCGTTTCTCCAGACCCAGGCCGCAGGGAAAGTCGACCGGCGTACGCGAACCGTCGCGGTCCAGCGTATCGTTCACACCGCTGTACTTATCGACGATCAGGGGAACCTGGACCATCATCAGGTTCAGCTCCCGGTTCAGGTTTTCCTCGATATATGCCTTGACGCCGTACAGCGCTTTCATCGTTTCCTTGGGTGTCAGAAGCGACTCGTAATTCCGCGGTAAAACCTTCGCTACTTCCTCGTACGTGCTGATGCCCGGACCGGCCAGGTCCTGTTGTTTATGGGTCATTTTTTTCTCCGTTTAGAAAATGACTTCGCGGAAATTCTCTGCCTGTGGCACAACGCCCGCAATGATGTTTATCAAGCATTTCAGGCGCTGGAAAAGCAGTTGATGTGCTTTGTCAGATACCCAAAAAGATCATCGCCAGGCCGCAGGCCAGGACCGTTGCTCCGGCCATGGCATGCACGTAGCGCTCCAGGGAAGGCAACCGCACACGCTGCATGCCCCTGAGAGCCAGGCCGACCACGCCAAGCATGGTCAAAACCGTGACCGTTCCGAACACGAACGTCACCATCAGCACACCGACAAAACTCTCCCGCGCCGCCGGGTACATGAGCAGCGGAATCAGGGGCTCGCAGGGACCGAGCACGAAGATGACGAAGATCACCCAGGGCGTGATTGAACGACCGCCGTCACTCTGTTCGTGCAGGTGCGCGTGCTCTTCATGGTGACTGTGAACGTGGCTGTGGGTGAAGCCGTCATGGCTGTGCCAGTGCCGGTGCGGCCGGTTGCGAACGGCCTGCCGAATGCCCCAGGCGAGATAAGCCAGTCCGAAGCCGGCCAGCAGCCAGGCCGCCAGGTTGCCGCGCAGCCCTTCGAGCCATTCCAGCGAGGCCAGCTGCGTACCCGCGAAGATTCCGATCATGCCCAGGACGACAGAGCCCAGCAGGTGGCCGATACCGCATAACAGCGTGATGCGAAGAGACTTGCCGGTCGACCAGTTGCGCGCGCGCGCCATCGCGATAAACGGCAGGTAGTGATCCGGGCCCAGCACCGTGTGCGTGAAGGCGATCACGGCAGCGGACAACGATAAAACAGCAATCTCCGGGCTCATGGCGGTCAAGACCTCTTCTTTGACCGCCGTATTGCAACGCGCCGGTCACCGGGGCGCAAGGACCCGGATCAATTAAACCCGATTAACGTGCACTTGGGTCTGCGCGGCGGCGCTGTCCTGTGCCTGTTTGAATTCGCGCTATAATGTTGGAACAGGGGTGAGTGGATGCACGGAGGCATCCTTTCTCAAACGCATGGAGGTACTACCAGATGAAAAACCGATTAATCGTTTCCCTAGCGGCAATCGCGGCCACCCTGCTGGGCATGGCGCCCGCACTGGCCGGCGACCTCACCGTGACACGCTATTTTTCCGGGCTCTGGGAGCAGTCCAACCAGGAAAGCCAGGGCATTGTGCTGCAGATCATCGACCAGGAAGAAGACGGCAACCCCAAGGCCGTCGCCTACTGGTTCACCTACGGTGACGACGCACAGTCTGCCTGGCACATGGCGATCGGCCATGTCGAGGGCGACCAGGTGCTGATGGAATTGTACACGGCCTACGACGTGGACTTCATGCAGGATGAAGACGAAGCGCTCAACCCGGTCGAGGTGACAGGGTGGCTCAACCTGACGTTCGACAACTGCAACAAGGGCATGGCCGAATACGAACTGGACGGTATCGAAGGCGACTTCGAGATACGGCGCCTGGCCGGTCTCTACAACGGCCGCTGCACCGGCGGCATCTCCGACAACACGCCCAGCGATGCCAAGCCGATCAAGCTGGAGGCGAAGCTCTATCCTCCC
>JASFSI010000222.1:0-4051 GCA_050114495.1 Lysobacterales bacterium
GTCGCGTCGGAAGGGGTAGAACAAGATTGCGAAGGTTGGCGGGATAACCGCGAACGGGTCGATCCCGGCGAATTCATGACGTGATGAAAATCGGCTGAACGAGCCGCTTTTCCACATGGGCCGAGCACGATCTGGCGGATCGGCTGGCGCTCGCGGGTGCCGGTTTCCATTCCGGTATGCTAGCCCTGCCCGAAGTCCGGCTACCAATAACTATTCTTTGCAGATCAATAACCTGGGGTTATGTCTCAGGCAGGGCTGTCCGCTCCAGGAAACGGGCCGTGCAACCGCGCAATTGCTCCACGAACTCGCGGCAGATCCGGGACATCGGTACGTTTTCCAGGTGCAGCACGGTGATCTCGAAGCGCAATTCCGGCTCCAGGGGCCAGATGCTCAATCCATCGCTGCCGCCCGAGAAGACCGTCACCTGGTCCGCGATCATCACGCCGGCCCCCCGGGCGACCAGCGATTTTCCGAGATGGTAGGTTTCGGACCATGCGATCGGCTGCAAGTGCACGCCGCTGGACTCGATATGCGAAGAGACCAGTCGTCCCAGCGGCCCCCGCCGATCCAGGCTGACGTAGGGCAAGCCCTCGATGTCCCGCAACGAGAGGCGACGTCGCGATCCGAAATCCCAGCCGGCGGGCGCAATCACGTAAAAAGAGCCCGTACCCAGTGACGCTCCGGCGATGCCCGGTCGGGCGTCCGGGGCGAACGCCAGGCCGATATCGACGCCGGAATCAGTCAGGGCGCGGCAGACGCCGTCGTGGTGCCGCGTTTCCACGGAAAAGAACACGTCCCGGTGAATATCGCGGTATTGCGCGATGGCGGCGGGCAGCAGCTCGACGCCCAGTGCAGGCGTCGCGGCAATTCGAATACGGCCTTCTTCCGCCTCGCGCAGGTTGATCGCAACCTGGCGCAGCCGGTCCAGGCTCGTGTTGACCTCGGCTACCTGGAGGTAGAGGCGGTCGGCCTCCGGCGTCGGCACCAGTTTGCCGCGCACGCGCTCGAACAGGGTGTAACCCAGCTGCTGCTCAGCGTGCGAAAGCACCTTGCTGACCGACGGCTGGGAGCAGTTCAGGATCTCCGCAGCCCGGGTCACGGAACGGGTGGTGTACACCGCGTGGAAAACTTCGATATGTCGCAGACGCACGGGGGAACCCTGCCCTGTAAAGAGCGCAGTATAACCCCCGGCCATTCACGCCGTGGAGCCTTTTGTAGACCGTTTCAGCCGCCCTGCCCGATCCTCGCGATGACCTGCCGCTCGAGTTCTTCGCTCGGCCAGCGTCGCGGGTTGGCGCGGCGTTCCTCGTCCTGTGCATACCACCAGGTCACGGTATCGCTCGCCGAATTCGCCAGCGAACGATAGTGCAGACCGGCAGCGACCGAGGCGTCGTTGACGAACTGCACCGGCGTCTCGCTGGCGCGCATCATCGGCGTATTGAAGCCGGCTTCTTCGAGCTGCGACTTGCTCGGCCAATGGAAGGCAGCCGCCTGGTCCGATTGCGCTCTCAGGCCCCAGAGGAATCCTTCACGGCTGTAGGGATGCGCCGCCGCGTTGTAGATTCCCGGCGTGTCGTTCTCGCCGAGCGCGACGATCCAGGGGCACAGGTCACGCGCGTCCACCCATTGCACGATCAGTTCGGGACCGGCGGGCGCCAGGATGTCGCCGCCGCGCTGGGCGCGAACGGCCCAGTAAGTGAAGCGGTCGGTGTGATCACCCGGACCGACCACGTAGGTCGGGCGCACAATCGTGGCGCGGTCACCCAGCGCCTGCTGCACGATCCGGTCGCAGGCGGCTTTCAGCGGCCCGTAGGTTTCCCCGTTCACTTCTTCGATGGCGGGGTCTTCGAGTTCGGCCAGCGGCGCATCCTCGGAGAAGGTGCTGCCCGTTGAAAAATCGTAGACCGCCACGGTGGACACGTACACGTAGCGGCCGCAGCGGTCCTTGAGCAGCTCGACGCTGTCGCGCACATGACGCGGCACGTAGCCGGAGTTGTCGACCACCACGTCCCAGGTCCTGTTGCCCCGCAGGGCCTTCAAGCCGTCGTCTATACCGTCGTCCCGGTTGCCGACCAGTTCCTCGACCTCGGCGCCGTACATGCCGGCGTTCGAGCCGCGGTTGAACATCGTGACCCGGTGGCCGCGAGCCAATGCATGGTTGATCTGGTGCGGCCCCAGGAAACCCGTTCCGCCGAGGAACAGGATATCCAGCGGTTTGGGCGCCTTCATGATGTCGGCCCGAAGGCCCGTCGCCATCGCCGCCATCGCGGTGGCGCTCAGGCCGATGAATTCTCTTCTTGTCGTCATGTGTGGGTCTCCCGCCCGGTATTCGGGCTGTTCGTCAGGCGACTATCCTGAACCAGTTGCGCCTGCGAGGGCAAGGCTGGACGGGCCGCCGGAGGTGATCATGCGCGCCGCACAGAGATCGGCAGCCGCGGCGGCACAACCTCCGCGCCCGGGGCCGGCGCACTCGGGACCAGCCGCGACAGCGCCAGTGAAACCAGCGCCATGGCCGTTCCGCAAAGGAAGACCAGCGCGGGCGACTGCAGCCACAGCAGACCGAACAGCACGGGGATGACGACGGCGGCGATGTGGTTGATCGTAAAAGAAACCCCCGCCGTGGACGCCATGTCGGCCGGGTCGGCAATTTTCTGGAAATAGCTTCGTATCGCGATCGCCATCGCGAACAGGACATGGTCGGCGATGTACAGGAAGACAGCGATCCAGGCCGTCTGCACGAAGGCATAGGCGGTAAACACGAGGACCAGGCCGGCATACTCCAGCGTCAGCATGGTACGTTCGCCGAAGCGCCCGATCAGGCGTCCGATGCGCGGCGCGGCCCAGGTGTTGATGACGTGGTTGACCAGAAACAGCAGGGCAATGTTCGCCGCCGAAAAACCAAAGCGCTCGACCATCAGGAACCCGGCAAAAACGATAAAGATCTGCCGCCGTGCACCGGCCATGAAGGTCAGTGCGTAAAACAGCCAGTAGCGGCGGCGCATCAGCAGGTGCTTTCTCTGGGCCACTTTCTGGGGAAAGGTCGGGAAAGAAACCGCGACAATGATTGCCAGCAGGATAACCGCCGCACCCGCGACCACGTACAGTTCCCGAAACCCCAGGCCGAGATGCTCCATTCCCGCCCACACGGTTCCGAAGGCCAGCAGCGCGGCAATGGACGAGGCCGCCGACAGCCGCCCCATCACTTCCGGGGCGCGCTCCTTGTCGATCCACTGCAGCGTGAGCGACTGCTGCACGGTGTAAAAATAATGGAAGCCGGTGGACATCAGAACGGTGGTGAAATAAAGACCGTAGGCCGAGGGCACCAGGCCGGTCAGCGCCACGCCCAGACCCAGCAGCGCCACCGCCAAGATGGCGAAACGCTGCTCCCGAATGACGAGCAGAACGAACACGGTGGTGAAAGCAAGGAAACCCGGCACCTCGCGCAGGCTCTGCAGGATGCCGATCTCGCGGCCGGTGAACGCGGCCTGCTCGATGGCGTAGTTGTTGAGCAGCGCTTGCCAGACCGAAAAACCCAGCGTCGAGGCGACGCCGAGCAGTATCAGGAAGACCTCAGGACGCCGCTTCATCGCCGGCCGGATTGCGGCCGCCCTTCACCCATTCGCGGAATCGCTGCACGGCCGCGAACGCCGCCGGCACCATCAGCGTGCCGAGTATCGCGGAAGCCAGCATGCCAAAGAACACCGCCGCGCCCAGCGAAACGCGCGAGGCGGCGCCGGCGCCCGTCGCCAGCACCAGCGGCAGCACGCCGAGCACGAAGGACAGCGCGGTCATCAGCACCGCGCGAAAGCGCAGCGCGGCGCCGCGCGTGGCGGCCTCGTTGACCGACAGGCCTTCTTTTTCGCGCAGTTCCTTGGCGAACTCCACGATCAGGATGGCCGTCTTGGCCGATATGCCGATCAGCAGCACCAGGCCGATCTGGGCATAGAGGTTGAGCGGCAGCCCCAGCGCGGTCAGCCCGGCAAACGCGCCGACCAGCGCCAGCGGCACGGACAGCAGGATGGCGCCCGGAATCAGCCAGCTTTCGTACTGG
>JASFSI010000223.1:0-4034 GCA_050114495.1 Lysobacterales bacterium
GCAGTGGCCCCACGGTGTCTCGACCGTGTTGCCCTTCTTGTGTTCGTGCCAGAATGCCTGGCTCAGGCGGTCACGCGGGCCGAGTTCCATGGTTTTCAGTTCGGGCTGCCCGATCGGGGTTTCCGGGCCCATTCCGTAGTCCTGCAGGTAACGGTAGCCGTTCTTGTTGACCAGGATACCGCCTTCGCCCCGGCAGCCCTCGGTGAGCAGGATGCCCGTACCCGGCAGGCCGGTCGGGTGGTACTGCACGAACTCCATGTCCTTGAGTGGGACGCCGGCGCGGTAGGCCATGGCCATGCCGTCGCCGGTCTTGACTGCGCCGTTGGTGGTAAACGGAAATACCTGGCCGCCGCCGCCCGAGGCCATGATGACCGCGGGCGCGTGGAATGAGAAGAAGCGGCCGCTGCGCATCTCCATGGCGACGACGCCGCGGCATTTACCATCCTTGTGCAGCAGTTCCAGCGCGAAGTATTCGTCAAAGCGCCTGATGGACGAAAACTGCAGCGAGGTCTGGAACAGTGTGTGAAGGATATGGAAGCCGCTCTTGTCGGCGGCGTACCAGGTGCGCGGTTTTTTCATGCCGCCGAACGGTCGCACGGCCACGGACCCGTCGTCTGCGCGGCTCCAAGGGCATCCCCAGTGCTCCAGCTGTACCAGCTCCCGCGGAGCCTGGCTGACGAAGTGCTCGACGACCTCCTGGTCGCAGAGCCAGTCGCCGCCGCTGACGGTGTCGTTGAAATGCATTTCCAGGGAGTCGTCCGCGCCCTTGACGCCGGCTGCGCCGCCCTCGGCGGCGCAGGTGTGGCTGCGCATGGGATAGACCTTGGAAACGAGCGCGATCTCGAGCGAGGGATCTGCCTCCGCAATGGCGATCGCTGCCCTCAGGCCGGCGCCTCCCGCACCGACGATGACGACATCCGCGTGAATGTTTTCCATGAGAACTCCGTTTAGGGCGGCAGCGTCGCGGCCATCGCCTGTTTGCTTGTTTTCGCTAGTTGTTCCTGGCGCCCTGGGCGATCCATTGCTTGATCAGCTCGATGTTTTTCGCGGCGACGGGCTCCATTTTGCCGTGCGGCATGCTGATGGACGGATCGGCGCGGCCTTCCATCAGCACCACCAGGTTGCTGCCCATTTCGTCTCCCGGAATGATCATCGCGCCGCCCTCGGTGCCTTTCATCAGTTCGGCGTAGCTGACCATGCTGAGCCCGCTGGCTTCGTAGCCGGTGCCTCCGGGCTGGTGGCAGGACAGGCAATTCTGATCGAGAACCGGCTTCACGTCCTGGGCAAAGCTGATCTCGGGCTCGCCGCTGCAGGCTGTCAGCAGGCTTACAGCCAACAGGGGGATAATAAAAGTGATTGCTAGTGCCTTGTTCGTCATTGGGTTTTTTCTCCCGGAACCGACGGTTGTTAAAAACTACGATGCTGCGCCATATTCATTGATGATGCACGTCAAGTAAATGAAAATCCCCGTGGGCGTTGCAGCGTGACGGGTTAGAATTTCGCATCGATCATCGCAGGCACGGAGTTTTTGAATGAGAGTAGCTATAGCAGGAGCGGGCATTTCCGGTCTGGCCACCGCGTTTGCCGTGCTTGAACAGCAGCCTGGCGTCGAGATACGGATTTTCGAGGCTTCCGGCCGGCCCGGCGGCAAGGTCTTCACGGAAAAAACGCCCGAAGGCTACCTTTGCGAATGGGGTGTCAACGGATTCCTGGACAAGAGCCCTCCGACGCTCGAACTCGCGCGCAAACTGGGCCTCGAGGTGATGCCGGCTGACGTGTCGGCCAAGCGCCGTTTCGTATTCAGCGAGGGGGCGCTGCACAAGCTGCCCGAAAAACCGCCCGAGTTTTTTACCTCGAAACTGCTCAGCCCGGGCGGTCGACTGCGCGTCGTGGGAGAAGTGTTCTCCTCGCGCGCGAACAAATCCGACGAGACGCTGGCCGAGTTCGGGACGCGCCACCTGGGCCGGGAAGCGTTCGAGAAACTGATCGATCCGATGGCGTCGGGCGTGTTCGCCGGCGATGCGACGAAGATGAGCCTGAAAAGCTGTTTTCCGCGCATGAAAGAACTCGAGGACGAGCACGGCAGCCTGATTCGCGCGCTGATCAGCCTGCAGAAGCAAGCACGCAAGGCGGGCAGCAAGGACCGGCCCGGCCCGGCGCCCGGCGGAACGCTGACTTCCTTCGAGGACGGCATGGCGGCGATGACCGACGCGCTGGCGGGCCGCATGGGTGACCGTTTGCGTCTCGATTGCGCGGTCGAGCGCATCGAGCGGGACGGGGCGCAATACCGAATCGGCCTGGCGGATGGCGCTGAAGAAATATTCGATGCCGTGGTTCTGGCTTGTCCGGCCTACGCACAGGCCGCGCTGCTGTCCGGGCTGGATGCCGAGCTGTCCGGCCTGGTGGGCGGCATCGACTACCCGTCGCTCGCCGTGGTCTGTCTCGGTTACGAACGCCCGGATGTCGAGGGCGACATGGACGGCTTCGGCTTCCTGGTGCCCTCGCGGGAAAAGCGCGAGATCCTTGGAACGGTTGCCGATTCCTACGTGTTCCCAAACCGGGCGCCGGATGGCCGCGTGCTGCTGCGCACCCTGGTGGGCGGCGCGCGCACACCGGAGCGGGCCCTGCTGGCGGACGAAAAACTGCTGGATGAAGTGCGCGCCAACCTGAAGGACATCATGGGGATCACGGCCGAACCCGAGTTCGCGATGATTTACCGGCACGAACGGGCGATACCGCAGTACCTCGTGGGGCACGCTGATCGGCTCGAGGCGATCGAAAACCGGCTGCGTTCACTGCCGGGCCTGTTCATGAGCGGAAACGCCTTTCGCGGCGTCAGCCTCAACGACTGCGTCGTCAACGCGGAGAAAACGGCGGGCCGGTTGCTGGGTGTCTAGCCGGGCGGCCTAGTCGTGCGGCTCCTCGTAGCCCGTGAACATTTCCTTGTAGTGTGACCACCATTTCGATCCCAGCATGCCCATGTAGGCGTGCAGGAAGATGAAGAACACGAAGATGATGAACATGATGACGTGCACGGTGTTGACGACGCGAATACCGCCCGCGAACTCGATCAGGCCGGCGAAATAGTCCACGTTCCACATCATCAGGCCCGAGAAAAACGTGATCGGGACCGTGATCAGCATCACGAACTGGTAGGTGAGCTTCTGCATCGGGTTGAACTTGTCGTAGGGCTGCACGTCATGCGGCCGTTCTTCGCCCACGAAAATGCCGTAACCGTAGTACTGGGCTTGCTCGAAGTAGCGCTTGATGAAGTCGGACGCGTTGAAATCGGGCAGGTAGTTCGTGATCTTGTCTGATGTCATGTAGTAGAAGAACCACAGGAACCAGTTGATGATGATGATGAAGCCGATCCAGTTATGCAGCTGCACCGAGGTTTCGAAACTGATGACTTTGAAAATGTCGGCATAGCGTATCTGCAGTCCGGTCAGGATCAGCAGAACGAAGCCGAGCGCATTGGCCCAGTGCCAGATGCGAACCGGCATCGGGTGCAGATAAATACGCCGCTTGGTATCGATGTGTTCGTGGATTGGTTCCGGATTGTTCATTGGCTGTTTCCCGTTATTTCACTTTCATCTTGCGACGGATGATCTTGCCCAGTGAAATATGAACCACGGGCACCGCCAGGCCGCCCAGCACGGCGAGTACCAGCAGGTAGTCGAGCAGCCTGATGCGCGTGCCGCCCGGCGCGTAGAATCCGCTGATCGAGTCGACCGAAAGGACCGAGCTGAGCACCGCCTTGTCGGCCTCGAAGCGCTCCTTGCGCCCGTCCGCCCGCGTGATCGAGACCGTGACCTTGTCGAATGCCACGGAGTCGCCATCGTGGCAGTTTTCGCAGCTGCGGGTGGCCTGGCCACTGTCCTGCAGGCGGTGTGCGTCCATGCCGCTGGCCACTTCCAGCCGGCCGCGCAAGGTGAGGTCGAAGTCCTCAGCGCCTGCTTTTGTCAGGCGCATGAGCTTCCACAGGTCCAGCGAACTCATGCCACCTTCCTCGTTACCGATCTCGGCCAACGTTT
>JASFSI010000224.1:0-4008 GCA_050114495.1 Lysobacterales bacterium
TCGGACGTCGCGAAGCGACCGCCGTCCAGCGGAACCAGCGGACGCAGATCCGGCGGCAGCACCGGCAGCACGGTCATGATCATGAACTCGGGCCGGTTGCCCGAGTCGATGAAGGCCTCGACCAGTTTCAGCCGCTTGGACAGGCGCTTGAGCTTGGTCACCGAACGCGTCGCGCCAATGTCCTCGCGAAGTTTCTTTTCTTCTTCCTTCAGATCGATGTTGCGCAGCAGGTTGAAGATCGCCTCCGCGCCCATCTTCGCCTCGAACTCGTCGCCCCATTGCTCCATCGTGTCCAGGTACTGCTCGTCGGTCAGCAACTGGCCGCGCTCGAGGTCGGTCATGCCGGCATCGAGCACCACGTAGGACTCGAAATAAAGGATGCGTTCGATGTCGCGCAGGGTCATGTCCAGCATCAGGCCGATACGGGACGGCAGTGATTTCAGGAACCAGATGTGCGCGACCGGGCTGGCCAGCTCGATGTGGGCCATGCGCTCACGGCGCACCTTGGCCAGCGTGACCTCGGTACCGCACTTCTCGCACACCACGCCGCGGTGCTTCATGCGCTTGTACTTGCCGCAGAGGCACTCGTAATCCTTGACCGGCCCGAAAATGGCGGCGCAAAACAGGCCGTCACGTTCCGGTTTGAACGTGCGGTAATTGATGGTTTCCGGTTTCTTGACCTCTCCGTATGACCAGGAGCGAATCAGGTCCGGCGGCGCGAGGCCGATGCGGATCGCGTCAAAGTCCAGCGGCTCGCGCTGTCTTCCGTAGAAATTGAGCAAGTCTCTCATTTCTGATCGTCTCCCTGTCAGGATTCTTCAAGTTCGATGTTGATGCCCAGCGAGCGGATTTCCTTCACGAGTACGTTGAAGGACTCGGGCATGCCTGCAGCCATCTGGTGGTTGCCATCGACAATGTTTTTGTACATCTGGTTACGGCCGCTGACGTCGTCCGACTTCACCGTCAGCATCTCCTGCAAGGTGTAAGCCGCCCCGTAGGCCTCCAGGGCCCACACTTCCATCTCACCGAAGCGCTGGCCGCCGAACTGGGCCTTGCCGCCCAGCGGCTGCTGGGTAACCAGGCTGTACGGGCCGGTCGAGCGCGCGTGCATCTTGTCGTCGACCAGGTGATTCAGCTTCAGCATGTACATGTAGCCGACCGTGACCGGGCGATCGAACGCGTCGCCGGTACGGCCGTCAAACAGCGTGCATTGTCCGCTGACCGGCAGGCCGCCGAGTTCGAGCAGCTTCTTGATTTCCGACTCCGGCGCACCGTCGAAGACCGGCGTCGCCATCGGCACGCCGTCGCGCAGATTCTCAGACATCGTGATGATTTCCTCGTCGGAAAATTCCTTGATGTCCACGCGGCCTTTCTGGTCACTGTTGTAAATCTCGCCCAGGTACTTGCGGATTTCCGGCACCTTGGCCTTGTTGTCCAGCATCTCGCCGATGCGGATGCCGAGGCCCTTGGCGGCCCAGCCAAGGTGCGTTTCCAGCACCTGCCCGATGTTCATGCGCGAAGGCACGCCCAGCGGGTTCAACACGATATCGACCGGTGTACCGTCCTCCATGTAAGGCATGTCCTCGGTGGGGACGATCATCGAGATGACACCCTTGTTGCCGTGCCGTCCGGCCATCTTGTCGCCCGGCTGGATGCGGCGCTTCACGGCCAGGTAAACCTTGACCATCTTGAGCACACCCGGCGCCAGGTCGTCGCCTTGAGTAATCTTGCCTTTTTTCTCTTCAAAGCGTTCGTCGAAGCCCTTGCGCTGCTCCTTGAGCTGGTCGGCCATCTGCTCGAGCAGCTCGTTGAGATCGTCGTTGGCCATGCGCAGCTTGAACCAGTCTTCACGGTCCAGTTCCTGCAGGTAGGACACCTTGATCTTCTCGCCTTTCTTGAGCTTCGGACCCTTGTTGACCACCTTGCCCGCCAGGGCGTTTTCCAGCCGCTGGTAGATGGCGTTTTCGACAATGCGCAGCTGGTCGTCGAGATCCTTGCGAACCTGGCGCAGCTGTTGCTTTTCGATCGACTTCGCGCGATCGTCTTTCTCGACGCCGTCGCGCGTGAACACCTGCACGTCGATAACCGTGCCGTCCATGCCGCTGGGCACGCGCAGCGAGGTGTCCTTCACATCGGACGCCTTCTCGCCGAAGATCGCGCGCAGCAGCTTCTCTTCCGGGGTCAGCTGGGTTTCGCCCTTGGGCGTCACCTTGCCGACGAGGATATCGCCAGCCCCCACTTCGGCACCGATGTAGACGATGCCGGACTGGTCCAGCTTGTTCAGGTTGTGTTCGCCGACATTGGGGATGTCCGCGGTCACTTCTTCCGAACCCAGCTTGGTGTCGCGGGCGACACAGGTCAGTTCCTCGATGTGGATCGTCGTGTAGCGGTCTTCCTGCACCACGCGCTCGGAAATGAGGATCGAGTCCTCGAAGTTGTAGCCGTTCCAGGGCATGAAGGCGACGAGCATGTTCTGGCCCAGGGCCAGTTCCCCGAGGTCCGTGGACGGGCCGTCGGCCAGTACATCACCGGGCGACACCACGTCACCCACGTTGACCAGCGGCCGCTGGTTCATGCAGGTGTTCTGGTTGGAACGCTGGTACTTGGTCAGGTTGTAAATATCCACGCCGGGATCGCCCACGGGCACTTCTTCCTCGTTGGCGCGCACCACGATGCGGCCGGCGTCGACCTGGTCGACCACGCCGCCGCGACGGGCAACGGCCGTCACGCCCGAATCGGTCGCCACGCTGCGCTCCATTCCGGTTCCCACCAGCGGTTTCTGCGCCCGCAGGGTCGGAACGGCCTGGCGCTGCATGTTCGAGCCCATCAGCGCGCGGTTGGCGTCGTCGTGCTCCAGGAACGGCACCAGCGAAGCGGCCACGGATACGATCTGCTTCGGCGACACGTCCATGTAACTGATTTCGGAAGGCTCCTTGAGCATGGACTCGCCCATGTGACGGCAAGGCACGAAGTCCTGGACGAATTTTCCGGATTTATCCAGTTCCGCGTTGGCCTGTGCGATCACGTAATCGCCTTCCTCGATCGCCGACAGGTATTCGACATCCTGCGTGACCTTGCCATTGTTCACCTTGCGGTACGGCGTCTCGAGAAAACCGTAGTCGTTGGTGCGGGCATAAACCGCCAGCGAGTTGATCAGGCCGATGTTGGGGCCTTCAGGCGTTTCGATCGGGCAGACGCGGCCGTAGTGCGTCGGGTGCACGTCGCGCACCTCGAATCCGGCGCGTTCGCGGGTCAGGCCGCCCGGGCCGAGCGCCGAGACGCGCCGCTTGTGCGTGACTTCGGAAAGCGGGTTGTTCTGGTCCATGAACTGGCTGAGCTGCGAGGATCCGAAGAATTCCTTCACCGCCGCCGCAACCGGCTTGGCGTTGATCAGCTCCTGTGGCGAAAGCCCTTCGCTCTCGGCCACGGACAGACGCTCGCGCACGGCACGCTCGACACGGACCAGGCCCACGCGGACCACGTTTTCGGCCATTTCGCCAACGCTGCGCACGCGCCGGTTGCCGAGGTGGTCGATATCGTCGACGCTGCCCTTGCCGTTGCGGATATCAATCAGGACCCGCAGCACGTCGAGGATGTCCTGGCGATCCAGAACACCGGAGCCCTCGACTTCCTTGCGCCCGACCCGGCGGTTGAATTTCATGCGGCCGACGGACGACAGGTCGTAGCGTTCCTCGGTGAAGAACAGGTTCTTGAACAGGTTCTGGGCCGCGTCCTTTGTCGGCGGCTCACCCGGGCGCATCATTCGATAGATCTCGACCAGTGCTTCCAGCTCGGTGTGGGTCGGATCGATGTTCAGCGTATTGGAAATATACGGGCCATGGTCGAGATCGTTGACATAAATGATGTTCAGCTTCTTTATGCCGCCTTCGCGCAGGGTATCCAGCAGTTCCTCGGTGATCTCCGCGTTGGCGGAGGCGAGGACTTCACCGGATTCCTTGTCGACCAGGTCGTGAGCGATGATTTTTCCAACCAGGTATTCGTCCGGCA
>JASFSI010000225.1:0-3979 GCA_050114495.1 Lysobacterales bacterium
TGGCCCACCGGCGCGTAGTAGGGACGATCCCGCAGGGCGGTGAATCCCTGCGGTGAGCCGTCGATGGTGAGCTTGGCGCCGGCCACGCGCACGCGGTTCTTGTACTCCGCCGATACGTTTTCCGCGACAAAGTCGCGGTCCACCAGCACGTCCGGATAGATCACGACGTCGATATCAAAACCGCCTTCGGCTGCCACTTTGCGCGCAATCGCAACGGTGTCCGGTGTCGCTCGCCCTTCTTCGGCCGTGGTGTAACCAAAGCGAGTCCAGAGCCTCGCGCCGGCCCGCGCGAAATCCTCGAAAGCCTCGGGCCCCAGCGCACCGATCAATTTGCCCAGGGCGCCGAAGAACGCATTTTCCTCCAGCACACCGTCCGGTTCGCCGTCCTCGCGGTGCCGGATGAGGCCGCCCGGCGGGTTCTCGCTTTGCGCGGTAATTCCCACCTGCTCCAGGGCTTTTGAATTCAGCACGCCGAAATGGCCTGACTGATGAATGACGACGACCGCGATCTCGTCCGAAACCCGGTCGAGGTCATCGCGGTTTGGCGGCCGCAATTCCGTCATTTGTGCCTGGTCATAACCGAAACCGACAATCAGTCGAGTCGCTTCGACGACTGCGGAATTTTCGTCTTTCCAGTCGACCAGCGTCGAAACCAGGCTGTCGATATCCCGGACTTCGCCATCCGGCGGCGCCAACAGATTGGCAGAGCGCGCCTGCAGGCCACCCATGATCACGTGACCGTGGCTGTCCACGAAACCCGGCAGCAAGGCGCGACCGTCCAGGTCGACAAGGCGTGTCGATTCATCCCGGTAATCGAGAACCTCCTCGCGGTCGCCCACTGCCAGTATTCGACCGTCACCGACCGCCACGGCCTCGGCGACCGGCATCGCATCGTTCATGGTCAATACCGGCCCACCCATGTAAATCGTTTCCGCCGCGCCGGACGATCCGGCCGCGATTGCGGGCAGGGACGAAAGACCGGCCAGGACGGCCACTGCTAAGGATTTGAAACTGAACACGATAAAACGCTCCTTTGAATTTTCTTTTTTGATTCAGCTAGCCCAGAAGTTTCGCCGCCAACCGCCAACCGCGCAAGCCGCCGGTTTCCACCACCGCCAGCAGGCCGCCGACCATCGCGCCGACCACGCCGCAGCTCATCACGTCCTGGCCAGCGAGGTACAGTCCGGGAATATCCGTGCGCGGCTTCAGCCAGTCCTGCTCAAAACGCTGCGGATCGTGGTCGAGGCCGTAAATTTCACCTCTTGAATAACGGCAGAACCAGTCGGTGGAAAGCGAAGTCGATAGTTCGTAGTAGTCTATTTTTCCCTTGAGCTGCGGCATTCTTTCGTACAGTTTCGCCAGCAGCCGCTGCGACAGTTTTTCTTTCAGTGCCTCGTAATCCTCGCCGCGTTTACCCCAGGTTGTGCCGGCCCATGGCTCGAACCACTCGTGCGGCCCGAAGGATACGATCTCGATCGTGGCGCGGCCCGGGTAACGCTGCTCGAAGGAGGGGTCCTTGGCGGACGGAAACGAGATGTAGGCCAGCGGCAGTTCTCGTTCGGGGTCCTCGAGAAACGCCCCGAGGTCTTTCTCGTAATGCTCGCTGGGATAGACCCAGTAATTGGTCTTCGGCAGGCCAAGCGCCTCGGCGCTCTCTTTGATGCCCACGTACAGGCACATGCTCGCCACCGACGGGCGCACGTTTCTCAGGCGTTCGAGGTAGCCCGCACGCCGCGCTACGTCCTCATCGAGCAGGCGCCCGAAGGTGTTGAACACGCCCGCGTCGCTGATCACCACGGGCGCGCGGATCTCTTCGCCGTCCGCCATCAGAACTCCCTCGGCGCCGTGCCGGCCGACGAGTATCTTTTCAACCGAAGCATAGGTAAAGACCTCGCCGCCTGCGCTCTGGATCACCGGGATGATCGTCTCGGCCATCTTCGAGGCGCCTCCGACCGGGTAGTAACCGCCGTGCATGTAATGCTGCGCCACCGTGGCCTGCATCATGAAACTCGACTGGGCCGGCGGCAGGCCAAGATCGCCCCACTGCGCGGTCAGCACCGCGATCAGTTTCTGGTTCGACGTCACGCTTTCAGCCACTTCGCGGGTGGTGCGCGTGCATTCCTCGGGAATCCGGGTGGCCGGCAGCAGGGCGCACAACCAGCCCGGCAGTACCTTGCGCAGGGCCAGGGCGCGAATGGCGGCCTTGGCTGATTTCATTTTCGCCAGGTAGATGTCGATCGCGCGTTTTTCGTTTGGAAAGGCTGCGACCAGCGCATCCCGGTAGCCCGGTTTTCCGGCAACCAGGTCGTAGTGCTCCTCGCCCAGGAACACGCGGTCGAAGTGCTCGTCCATCGGTGCCCATTCGAGCTTGCCGTCGGTGACGTGGTCGAACAGCCGCGAGGCCATCGTGTGCTTGCTGCCGACATCGCCGATGTAATGCACGCCGACGTCCCACTCGTAACCGTTGCGGTCGTAGCTGTGCGTGAAACCGCCGGCGGTATAGTGCTGTTCGAGCACGCAGACTTTTTTTCCCATCTTCGCGAGACAGGCGGCCGCGGTCAGCCCGCCGATACCCGAGCCGACGACCAGGACGTCATAGGGACCCTCCAGGCGGTTGAAACGGTAGCGGCGGCCGATTCGGATCGTGCTGGGCTTTTTGCTCATGGGTTCAAGAATACTTCAAAAACCGCGCTCGGCCGACGGTCATTTCAAACCCCGCCGCCAACCGGCAACAGCCCGCCGCGTTGAACAATACGGCCCGTTCTGCCAACATCTCCGATCCGGCGCGGCCAGGCCGCTGCTGCCGGCCGCTTGCCGAGCGGAACGATTTTGCTGAAAAAACACGAACGATGATGGCGTTGAAAAACATGATCCGGATCCAACTGGGGGAGACACCGATAAGTCAGAACGGGAACGACGCCGCGGGCGAGATCGTCGAACGCGCGGGCGAAAAATATTTCCGGATCGCCAACTACGACCGGATGCAGCCGTTTTTCATGGCTGTGGTCAGCGGCTACGAACACTGGATGTATGTCTCGAGCAACGGCGGCCTGAGCTGCGGCCGGCGCAACCCTTCGCTGGCTCTTTTTCCCTACGAAACGGACGATCGGATCCACGACGCTCACCATACGGCCGGACCGATGACGGTCATCCTGGTCGAAAAAGGCGCCGCGACCAGACTCTGGGAACCCTTCAGCCCGTATCCCCGGGTGTACGAAATCGAGCGCAACCTCTACAAGAACCTGGCAGGAAACCGCCTGGTCTTCGAGGAAATCAATCACGACCTGGAATTGGCTTTTGAATACGAATGGGCCAGCAGCGCGCGGTTCGGATTCGTTCGACGCGCCGCCATGCGGAATTTCGGTGACCGCGTGCAACTGTCGTTAATGGATGGCCTGCGCAACCTTCTGCCCTGCGGCGTCGACCCCAACATGCAGGCGACCCGGAGCACCCTGGTTGACGCTTACCGGCAGGCCGAACTCGAAGACAAGACTGGCACCGGCATCTACACGCTCAGTTCGATTCCGACCGACCGTGCCGAACCCAGCGAAGCGCTGAGGGCCACCTGCGCATGGAACCAGGGCTTGCAGGCGCCGGAAGTCTTCTTGTCCGTCGATGCCGTGCAGGCGTTTCGCAACGGCGGCCTTCCTGTCAACACGGGGCGAATCCTGGGCAGGAGGGCCGACTATTTCGTGCACGCGCAGACCGGCCTGGAACCCGGCGAAAAGCTCGAATGGCGGCTCATCGCCGACGTCGGACTCGGGCCCTCGAACGTCGTCGCCCTGCTGCGTGACATCGAAAACGGTGTAAGCACCGAAGAAATCGAGCACGACATCGATGCAGGCAGGCACAGGCTGGAACAGCGCGCGGCCAACGCGGACGCCTTCCAGGCCTCGGCCGACATCCGGGGGGCCACGCGGCATTACGCCAATGCGCTGTTCAACATCATGCGAGGCGGCGTATTCCACCAGGACTATTC
>JASFSI010000226.1:0-3966 GCA_050114495.1 Lysobacterales bacterium
CATGTCCTCAAAAAACGCCCGGATCAGCGGATCTTCGACCAGCACCTCGTAGGCGCGCATCTGGCGCACCAGGGCCTTGGCGTACTCCTGTTCTTCAGCACGTGAAAGAATGGTATCGGACGAGGCCCCCATGTCGGGGAGTTCCAGGCGCTCGCCGTGCACGGCCGCGGGAATGCAGGCCAGCGCCGCGAACAAGGCGGTGAGCATCTTGACCCTTGTGCTGCTTTGCTTGAGACTCATTGCTGCTTGAACCTGCCCGTTGGGCGTTGCGAACCGCTAGTTTATCGTGAAAGTTCTCGTCATCGTAAATGACAGCCCCTGGGGCGCGACGCTGCCTGCGACGGCGTTGCGCCTGGCCCGGTCGATCCTGCGCGGCGGCCATGAGATCGAGGCGGTTTTCTTTCGCGGCGACGGCGTATACAACGCGCTTCGCGGCCGCGCCAGCGAGACCTCGACACCGAACCTCGCCGATGACTGGACCGCGCTGGCCGGCGACGCCGGCATTGCGCTGCTGCTGTGTTCGTCGGCCGCCTCGCGCAGGTTGGACAACGCGCCGGGCGACGGGTTCATCACAGCGGGACTGGCCGACGTGCTCGAACGCATGGCCGCCTGTGACCGGGTGCTGAGCCTGTGACGGCCGCCGGTGAACGGGCGGACCTGGCCCTGCTGGTCACGGCGGCGCCGTATTCGGGCCGCGAGCCGCGCGCGGAACTCGATATCGCCCTGGCGGCGCTGGCGCTGGACCAAAGCCTCGAGGTGTACTTCATCGGCCCGGCGGTGCTGCAATTGCTGACAGACCGGAACCCGGCGCAGACGCTGCTGCCGCCAGGCTACAGCGCCTGGCCGGCCCTGTTCGAAATGGGTGAGGTCCGGCTGTTCGCGGAACCGGATTGGCTGCACACATGCGAGCGGCTGGGGCTGGTGCTTGACGATTCAATCGAGGGCCTGGATAGCGAAGCCATGCGCAATCGCTGGCGAGCCAGCAGACAGGTGCTTTCTGTATGAGTGGAATGGACGCCAGGCGGCCGACCGCGCTGCATCTCGTGCTGAGTTCCGGGCCGCGGGCGCTGGAAGCCTGTCGCGCACGGTGTGAACCCGGGGATGCGGTGCTGTTCCTGGACGAGGGCGTAAACCGGCTGCTGGATGGTGAGCCGGGCGGGGCGCTGCCTGACGGCGTTGCGGTACTTTTCTCCTGGCCCGACCTCGAGGTCCGCGGCCTGGCTGAAGCCGCGCAACGGCAGCGCTTGAAGACGCTTCAGGACGATGATTTTCCGGCGCTGCTGGAGCGCCACCGGCACTGCCTGAGCTGGAAATGAGCGCCGCGTCGCTTGAATTGCCGAACGGTGAGGTGCTCGCCCTGGACGAGCGCGGTTACCTGCTCGACTACGGTGCCTGGTCGCCGCTGGTGGCGGAAACCATGGCGGCGGCGGACGGCTTGGTGCTCGAAAACGATCACCGCGCCGTCCTGGCGATTTTTCGCGAGTACTTTGAGGCCTACGGAATCGAGCCGCCGATGCGGGCCCTGGTCAAGCGGGCGAAAGAGCGCCTGGGCGAGGAAAAAGGCAGCAGCCGTTACCTCTACCGGCTGTTTCCGGACGGGCCGGGCACGCAGGCCTGTCGTTATGCCGGTCTGCCGCGTCCGCTGAGCTGTGTCTGAGTCGATTGTCGCCGTGTTGTATGCGAGCAACGCGGACTCTTGCCGCCCCTGGTTTTACCGGCTCGAAGCAGCCCGGCCGGGAGCACCGCTGAAAGGGAGTTACTGTTTTTAAAAACAGTTACTTGTCATCCGGTTCCACAGGGGGGCTCCGGCAGGTCGTTTTAACGGGATTTTTACATTGACAGCGTGTTGCATTCCTGCCATATTCCATCGTGTATCGATATATCCGCTCAGCGGACGAAGGCCCGTACTTGAAGAAAAAGATCGTCAGCGCAGCAATCGCCCTCCTGGGCCTGGCTCCCGGCCTTGCCGGCGCCAGCGGTTTCGGCTTGCCTGCATCCGGCTTCGCCGCGGGCGGAACCGGCCTGACATCGTTCTATTCGATCGGTTTTGAGCTCGGCCCCTGGCAGGAATACCTGGCGCAGGAACTGACGCCGGATTACATGCTGCCCGATGACGCCGCCCCGGTGCGGGTTTCCTGGCTGCGCAACAGCGACCTGGTGCTGCTTCCCGATTTCGCCGTCGGCATGGAATCCGCGCCCGATACCTGGCTGAAATTGCAGTTCGAGTACCAGTCGTCCGACGAATACCGCTGGCAGGGTGTCGAGCCCGAGCCGGTCTACCGCGGCAGCGCCTTCGAGCGGCAGTACTTCGAACCCGGCGTACAGCACCGTTTCTCGGACAGCGGCGTGCTGGGCGTATCCGCGATCGTCGCGTACCAGCGCTACAGCGCGGCCAACCTCGGCCTGTTTGCCGCCAATTCGCTCGGCGGGGACGTCGGTATCTACTCCGGCTACCAGCCTTACCAGGAATCCGGTTACGGCACCGGCGTGCGCCTCGCGGTCCACCAGGAAGTGGTCAGCGGACTGGCGTTCGACGCGGGCTTCCAGTCGCGTATCGACATGGAAGAGTTCGCGGCCTTCCGCGGTGTCTACTCCAGCCCGGCGGATCTCGACATTCCGGCCCGGGCCAGTGTCGGCCTGGCGCTGCAGGCCAGCGAACGTTCCTGGCTGAACATCGCCGTCGAGCGCGTCATGTACAGCGATATCAGCGCCTTCCCGAGCAGTTATCTGCCGAACCGCTTCCTGTCGCTGCTGGGTGACTCCACGAGCCCGTCCTTCGACTGGGAAGACCTGACGGTTTACACCATCGGCTACACCTGGAGCGACGGCGAGGACCAGCAATGGCATATCGACCTGAGCACCCGGACCCAGCCTTCTCCGTCTTCGCGCGTTCTTGACCGCGCGCTCTCGGCCGACCTCGCCAGCAGCGCGATGCTGATCGGCTATTCGCGCCGCACCGGCGACCGCAGCCGGCTGCGTCTCAACGCGGCTTACGCACCGGCCGAGTACGCCTTCGGCGGCAGCGTGCTGGGCGTCACCACGGAAGAACTGGGCCAGCAGTTCGAACTCGAGGCGATGTGGACGCTGAGCTTCTGACGCTTCGCGTTTTTCTCATATAAAGGCAGACCATGGAACTGTTGAGAGACTGGTTCAGGCGTTCTTTTTCTGACCCGCAGGTGGTCATCCTCGGCGTGTTCCTGGTCGTCTTTTTCGCGATCATCGTGGGGCTCGGCGCGTGGCTGGCCCCGATGTTCGCGAGTATCGTGGTCGCCTACCTGCTGGAGGCGGTCGTTTCACGGCTGCAGCGCTGGGGTTTGCCGCGCGTCTTCGCGGTATTCATCGTTTTCCTGATTTTCCTGGCCGTGCTGTTCTTCCTGATTTTCGGCCTGATCCCGATCGTTTCGCGCCAGCTGACCCAGCTGGTGCAGCAGGTGCCGAACTACCTGACCCAGGGCCAGGAGATTCTTCGGCGCCTGCCCGAAACCTACCCCGACCTGATTTCCGTCCAGCAGGTCGACAGCCTGATCGCCCAGCTCGGCCAGGAAGCGGCCAACCTGGGTCAGCTCATTCTCGGCTGGTCGCTGGCGTCGGTGGCGAGCGTGTTTGCGCTGGTCGTTTACCTGGTGCTGGTGCCGGTGCTGGTGTTTTTCCTGCTCAAGGACAAGGACGAGATCATCGGCTGGGTGACCAACCGGCTGCCGGAAGAGCGCGGACTGGTCAACCGGGTGTGGGTGGAGTCCGAAGCACAGGTCGCCAACTACGTGCGCGGCAAGTTCGTGGAGATCGTGATTGTCGGCGCGGTGACCTACGTGACGTTCATCACGCTGGGCCTGCAGTACGCGGCCCTGCTGGCGACGATGATCGGGTTCTCCGTGCTGATTCCCTACATCGGCGCCATGGTCGCCACCGTGCCGGTGGCGCTGGTCGCTTTTTTTCAGTTCGGATGGGGCTGGGAGTTCGGTTACG
>JASFSI010000227.1:0-3961 GCA_050114495.1 Lysobacterales bacterium
TCGTCAGCGCGCATGGCTGCAGCTCGAAATGGCGCGCCTGGCCTTGATGCGGCAGGATGCGCAGGCTTTTCGCAAGTCGCTGGAACGTGCCGCCGCCACGCTGAACACCTGGTTCGATCCGGCAGATGCGTCGACTGCCGGTGCGCTGGAGTCCATTGGACAGCTTGTGAAAACGCCGATAGAGGTTGAAATGCCGGACATCACCGGTCCGTGGAACCTGCTGCAGGCCCTGCGCGAGACCGGTGCAACGGTCGCGCCAGAGACCGGGCAGCCGAACGACAGCGAGGGTGGGGGCGAAGCGGGATGAAAGCCGCGTTCCTGGTATTGATCGCGTTCGCACTGGCGCTGCTGGCCGCTGCGCTGGCGCCGGTATTCAAGGCCGACCCCGGCATGGTGCAGATCCATTTCCGCGGCTGGACGGTGGAAACCAGCGTGCTGGTGCTGATTTTCGGGGTTCTGCTGGCCTGGCTGCTGATCTGGCTGCTGCTGTGGATCTGGAAAATGCCCTCGGATGCCGCGCGGCGGGTTCGTGAGAAACGTTCCCTGGTCCAGCTCGAGAAAGGGTTGCTGGCCCTGACCGAGGGTGACTGGCAGACAGCCGAGCGCGCCCTCGAGCGGTCGGCTTCCGCTCACGGCCGAACCACGGCCCGTTACCTCGCGGCGGCGGAGGCGGCCGGTGGCCAGGACGCCCCGGACCGGGCCGAGTACTACCTCGAGCAGGCCGACACGCGCAACCGCAAGCAAAAGTTCATCGTCGAACTGACCCGCGCGAAAATCATGGTTTCCGGCGGACAGTTCGAGGAGGCGAGGCCCATCCTCGAAGAACTGCACTCGCGCCGCAAAAAGCACCCGCAGGTGCTGGAGATGCTGGCGCGCTGCTACACGGAGCTTGGTGAGTGGGAACCGCTGGTCGGCTTGCTGCCGGTCATGCTCAAGACGAAGATGCTCGACACGGAAAAGGCCGCGGAGCTGAAGCAGCAGGCGGCCGTGACCGAACTGCGCCGGAGTCGCGACGCGGAAGCGCTGCAATCGGACTGGCGCGGCTTGCCCAAGGCCCTGCAGCAGGATGCGGTGGTGGTGAGAACCTTCGCCGAACGCGCGGTCGAACTGGACGCACCCGAATTGAACGAGGAAGTGATCCGGGTCGCGATGAAACGCCGCTGGGATTCGAGCCTGCTGCTGCCATACGGCATAGCGGGTCCCGACGACGCGAGCAAGCGCATGCGCCAGTGCGAGAAGTGGCTGAAAGACCATCCCGAGGATTCTGCCCTGCACCTCGCGCTGGGCAGAATCTGCGCGCGCGAGGAGCTCTGGGGCAAGGCGCGCGAGCACCTGGTGCGGAGCCTGGAACTGGAGCCCACGGTCGCCGGTTATGATTCCCTGGGGCAGCTGCTGGAGCGCAAGGGTGAACTCGAAGTCGCGATGGCCTGTTTTCGCAATGCGCTGCGCATGAACCAGGGCAGGGATCCAAAACCGCTGCCCGGCGAACTGGCCCGACTGGAAGCGCCGGACCTATGAGTTTTTCTGAGCGCTGTTTTTCTCGAGCGGTACGATCAGGCTCGACGTATCCCAGCGCCCGCCGCCCAGTGACTGCACCTCCTGGTAGAACTGGTCAACCAGGGCGGTGAGCGGCAGGCGGGCACCGGTTTCCCGGGCCTCGCCGAGCACGTAGGCGAGGTCCTTGCGCATCCAGTCAACCGCAAAGCCATAGTCGAAAACGCCATCAATCATGGTTTCTGCGCGGTTGTCCATTTGCCAGGACTGGGCTGCGCCTTTTGAGATCACCTCGACCACGGCTTTCGGGTCAAGGCCTGCGCGGCCGGCGAAATGAAGCGCTTCGGAAAGACCCTGGACGATCCCGGCGATGCAGATCTGGTTGACCATCTTGGCCAGTTGGCCGGCGCCCGTTGCCCCCAGCCGCGCCTGCATTTTGGCATAGCAATCAATCAGCGGCGCCGCGCTTGCGACGTGCTTTTCATCACCGCCGATCATCACGGTGAGCTGCCCGTTCTCGGCGCCCGCCTGTCCGCCGGAAACCGGTGCATCGATGAAGCCGAATCCCATTTTCGCGGCCTCCGCGGCGAGTTCACGCGCCAGCTTCGCGGACGTCGTGGTGTGATCGACGAAAACCGCGCCCGGCTTCATGCCGTGAAATGCACCGTGTTCGCCGGTGGTTACGCTGCGCACGTCTTCGTCGTTTCCGACACAGCAGAAAACGAAGTCACAACCCGCTGCCGCTTTCGCCGGCGTCGCGGCGAAACGGCCGCCGTGGTCGCGGACCCACTGCTCGGCACGCCTCGTGGTCCGGTTGAATACGCGGACATCGTGTCCTGCTTTGGCAAGGTAAGCCGCCATGGGGTAACCCATGACGCCGAGGCCGATAAAGCTGACGGTGTGTTTCATTGCTGCAGTTCCTTTCTGTTCGGTTCAGAGCCTTTCCGGTTCGTTGCGGCCGGGCACGGTCACGTCCGGCAATGTCGTGTCCTGAACGGTCTGGCCCATGTAGAGCGCATTGATATACAGCCGTTCGGTGCCGCGCCAAAACCCGCGGAACAGTGGCGTATTGGCGAAGCGCACGAGCAGTCCTTTGCCGTGCCGGTCCGCGGCGACGGCCGGCTGACCCCGCATTTCGTTCAGTCGTTGTTCACCGATAAAGCCGGCCAGCAGCGGGTCATTGCTGTAACGCACCGGGGTCGAATAAGCGTCGTCGCCTGGTTTCAGCAGGATACTGCCCTGCCGGAACACCGGCAGTTCGGGACGCTGTATGCCGTAACAGAGCGGGTGGCTGAGATCCGCGATCGTCGCCGTTATGGCGCCGCCGATGATCAGGCGCGCACGGTCATCGGGAAAATCCGAGTAGGCGCGGGGCGGCGCCGCTTCCTCAGCCTTTGATTTCTCTTCTTCCGCGCACTGTTTGCCGAAGCACAACTGCTCCGCCCAGGTCGCGGCGCGCCCGCTGGCGACCAGGATGCCGCCGTCTTCCAGCCAGCGGGCGATGCGGCGGCTATCGGCTTCGTCGAGGTCCGGGTAACGCCCGTCCGGCAGCAGGATATGCGTGTATTGGCCCAGGTCGAGCCGGTCGAAGTCGTGCTGTTCGACCAGCGGGACGGCGATACCCAGGCGATCGTCAAGCAGGTGCCAGGTGGCTCCGGCATCGTAGGCAGAAACGCCTTTGCCACCGAGGATCAGCGGTTTGACCGGAGCGATGTGGGTGAAGTGCGACGCACCGAAGTCCGGCCCGATGGGGGTCATGGACGATTCGATGCTGGTCACCTGCAGGCCGTTGAGCGCCGCTTCTGAAAGGCGTTCCCGAATGGTCTCCAGCCGGTCTTCGTCCTGGATGCCGGCGTGCACCAGCAGGGTGCCGCGCTGGAACGCGGTCGGAGCACTCCCGCTGCCGGCGCTGAACGGCTTGCGGGCAGCCCGAACGCGGGCGCCCGCCTCGAGCAGGTCCTGCAGCAGTGCCGGGGCGCCCAGCTGCCCCCAGGGGATCAGCCAGGCGCGGGCGTCCGGGTCAGGCGTAAGGCCGCTGCTGGCGGCAGGCGCATCGGCGGTGTCGGGCATCCTGGAAACGGTCGCGTAGGGCAGGTCCCAGGCCAGCGGCAGCGTCCAGGCGGACACGTCGTAGAAGGTGTTGTCCTCGAATTCCGTCCGCTGCTCCATGATGGCCTCGAGCAGTCCGAACTGGCGCTGCTTCGCCGGTATGACCCAGGCGCTTCCCGGCCGGAATTCATGACCGCCGGCCCGCACGGTCTCGCCCAGCGCACTGTATTCGATGCGGTGCAGATCGAGAACTTCCAGCAGTGTATGAGCCCGTTCCGGGTCACCGTCGTCACCGAGCACCCAGGCCGAAAAACGGCGGCTTGCCGCGCGTTTTTGCATGCTTTCGTGAAACCCGGCCTGGTAGGACTTGAGCCGTTCCCGTATCTCCCAGGCGCCGCGCAGGGTAGACAGCGATACG
>JASFSI010000228.1:0-3955 GCA_050114495.1 Lysobacterales bacterium
ATTTCCAGCGGAATCAACACCCGGCCGTCGCGGTCCATGCGCTCGCGGACCGGCAGCCGCAGTTGGCGGGGCACCAGCGGGCGCGGCCGGTCGATCATCACGTCGTACTGCTCGAAACGGTCCTCGTGCGCCATCTCCAGCGCATCGCGATGGCCCTCGGTGGTAAGCAGGGCGGTGACCGCGCCGCTGCGCTCGATCAGCGCGTTGGTGGCCAGCGTGGTGCCGTGGATGATGAGGCCGACCTGCGCGGGCTTCAGCTGCGCTTCGGCAAGCACCTTTTCGATACCTTCCAGAACCGCCAGGCCCGGGTGTTCGTAAGTCGTGAGCAGCTTGGTGGTGACGCGCGCGCCGTCGGGCCGCTCCAGCACGACATCGGTAAAGGTGCCGCCGATGTCCACGGCCAGCCGGGCCTGCCTTGATACGCTTTTCTCAGTCATCGAACAACGGGTTGCACAGCCGCTTCTCAGGCCCCCATCGTGCCACAGACCGGCGCGGACCACTCCAGTTTCCGGTGTTTTTCTATCAGCGCGTCGAGACCGCGGCGCAGCGGCTCAGGAAAAGCCGCCATGCGGCGCTTTTCCAGGTCGATTCCCGCGGTGACGTATTCCAGCGTGGCAGCCAGCGCACCGGTACTGTCGTTGACCACGAAAAACATGCCGTGGAACGTGCGCGTGCTGCGTCCCAGCACCCGGTTGTAGGTGCTGACGGTCTCGCCCGCGTGCATTTCCGCGCGGTAAAAAACGTGATGCTCCAGGTCGAACTGACTGCGGTCGTGCCCCCGAAACCAGGCCGCGTCGATACCGACTTCCTCGAGCACCCGCCAGGCGCCCGCGGCGAACAGTGACTGGACGTGTTTTACGCCAACATGCCCGTTACGGTCCTGCCACTCGGCAGGCACCTCGGTGCGAAGCTGCAGGGGCAGCTCCCGCACCTGGTCCGGGGTCGGAAAGCGGCGCCCGCCGGGGCGTCGAACCGCGCTCAAAGCAGCCCTTTTTCCTTTGGCGTGTACTGCTCGGCCTCTTCAGGCGTCAACTGGATGATCTTGATAGTCCAGTTCGACAACACCGAATCGACCTTGAGGCTGTAGCGGCCGCCTTCCTCAAACAATTTGAGCCCGGTTCCGACGTACTTGGTTTTCATCACCGTGCCGGCGTGGGTTCGCGCCGGCTCATTCAGCAGCACGATGGTCAGCCCCATCGAGTCCCGGAACTCGCTGTTGACGCGCCAGTCGATCAGCCAGGGCCCTTCGACCTCGAACTCCGGGGTCTGCATCGTTCGGCTGCCGGAAAACTCCCGCAGCAGTTGTTCGGCCGAAGCGCCGAGGGGGATGAGAAAGGCCATCAGAACGGCCATTATCTTGAATGTTTTCATGTTCGAAAAGACTCCTCGAACGAGACCGGGTTCCATTATAACCGCAGCGACCGCTTCAGCTTATGGGGGTGGAACCCGCTTCTGCAGCCAGGGCCGGACTTTCAAAAAGCCCCTGTAGAAACGTTCCAGCAGCCACAACAGCGGCGGGAAACGGGCCAACTGACCGAATGGCCGCAACACGGGAATGGCACGCCACATGGCCGCGAACGCCGCAGCGCCCGAGACGACCGGTCCGCCCTCCTCCTGAGCGTGAAATCGCGCCAACAGCGTTTCCTGGTCCAGCGGACACGCGGCGCCGCCGACAACGTCGACAAAACGAATGGCGTCGCGGCGATCGAGCCGGCGCATCAGCGCGATCTCGCGCAAACACAGCGGGCAGGTCCCGTCGTACCACACGGTGACACGCGTTCGCTCCGTCGCCTTTGCCGTCGCCCGGGTCACCGGTTCAGCGCAATCCTGCGCTTTTCGGCACCAGGGCCACGGCGTCAACGGACGTCACTGCCCACCGTCCACGCAGGGGTAGGCCTCGGCCAGGGCATACAACACGACCCCGGCCGCCGGTTCTTCGAGTTCGCTTTCGTGACCGGCGCCGTAGCGAACGAAGGCATTGGCCAATTGCGTCGCGGTGACGTCATCGGGTGTGCACAGCGCAAGATCGGCGGCCTTGCCCAGTCCGAGCAGCCGAACGGCCTCTTCGACTCCGCTGACGAATCCGGCGCAGTAACGCCGCCGCTCCCTGCCCGAAGCGGTCAGACGACTGGACGCACAGGCGTTCAGAAGGTCCCGGGCGCTCTGTTTTTGCGGGAATTGGGGTTCGCTTGCGGTCGCTTCCGGCACCTCCTGCGCCTGGGCCGTTGCAGCCAGGAGTGTCAGCGCCAGTGCGAGCACGGCGTGCCGCACAGCGCTTCGGCCAATGATGTTGCCAGTGCAAGACATGGTTTATTTCCTCACGCTCGGTCATCGACAGCTGAATGTTAGCCCACCGCGCGGCTGCCCGTCAGCATGTCAGGCATCCCAGTAGGGCTGCGCTCCGAAGCGATCGGCGAGGAAGTCGATAAACAGGCGCGCCCGTCGCGCCAGGTAACGGTTGCGCGGCCACACAGCCCAGGCGTTCAACGCCTCGGGCGCATGCGCCGGCAGGATCTCGACCAGGTCCCCGGCCGCCAGCGCGCGCCAGACGATGAAAGAGGGAATGACGACGATGCCGTGGCCCGCCGCCGCCATGTCGGTCAGGAAATCGCCGTTGTTCGCGACCACCGGCGTATCGGCCTGCACCGATATCTCACCGCCGCGCCCGTCGGGCAGGCGGACCGGCCCGCTGCCGCTGGCCGCGTAACGAAGAATCCGGTGTTCGGCCAGTTCGCCGGGTTGTCGGGGTTGCCCGTGCGTTTCGAGGTAGGTCGGGCTGGCGCACAGCAACATCCGGATCGGGCACAACCGGCGCGCCTGCAGATTGGAGTCTTCCAGCCGTGCGATGCGGATGGCCAGGTCGACACCGCGCTCGACCAGGTCGACCTGGCGGTCGGAGAAATCGATGTCGAGCTTCAGCCCGGGGTGTTCACGCAGGAATTGCTCGATCGCCGGCGCCAGGTGAGCGAGTCCGAACGACAGCGGCACGGCGATACGCAGCGTGCCTTCGAGCGAGGCCTCGGCATCCGCCGTCGACGCTTCCAGTTCGGCCACGTCGGCCAACAGCTTCACCGCCCCGGCGTAAAATGAGCGCCCCGCCTCGGTCAGGCTGGAGCGTCGCGTCGTGCGAACGATCAGGCGCACGCCCAGGCGGTTTTCGAGTTCCGCCAGCCTGCGGGAGACACCCGATTTGGCGATTCCGAGCTGTTCCGCGGCCTGGCTGATACTGCCCGCCTCGACGATCCGCACAAAAGTCTGCATTTCTTCGAATGAGCTCATTGTTCTGTTTTTATGAACTATATTTTTCAAATAGTAATGTTTTTCTCTAAAAACACAACAGATAGACTGCAGGCCTGTATCAAACATGACATCGGAGAAACACGCATGAGCACCATTCAAACCTTTTCCGCACCCCTGGGGCGCGTCCTGATCGCGCTGATTTTCATTCTTTCCGGCATTGGCAAAATCAGCGGCTATAGCGGAACGCAGGGCTACATGGAATCCATGGGCGTACCCGGCATGCTGCTGCCGCTGGTCATCGCTCTCGAGGTGCTGGGCGGACTGGCCATCGTCGCCGGCTGGCAAACCCGCGTCGTCGCCTTTCTGCTGGCCGGATTCTGTATCGCTTCCGCGGTGCTGTTCCACGGCAACATCGGCGATTCGACCCAGCAGATCCAGTTCCTCAAGAACCTCGGCCTGGCCGGCGGTTTCCTGTTCCTGGTGGCGCACGGGGCCGGCGCCTGGTCGCTCGACAACCGCCGGAGCGCCTGAGATGACGAAACCGCCCGTCCGCGAAATCATCGCCACGACGCCCGGGGTAGCGGCCAGCGACGGCGCCGGGGTGCGCATGACACGCATCATCGGCAGCCCGCAACTGGACATGCTGGACCCGTTCCTGCTGCTTGACTGCTTCGAGTCGGACCGCCCGGAGGACTACATCGGCGGCTTTCCGGAC
>JASFSI010000229.1:0-3937 GCA_050114495.1 Lysobacterales bacterium
TTTCAGTTCGTCGATGATATAGCGGCAGGCCGCAAAGGCCTCGTCGCGGTGTGCGGCTGACACACCCACGACGACCGCGACCTCTCCCAGGTCCATCGATCCGCCGCGATGCTGCGCCGCGGCCTTTTCGACGCCATGACGCGCAATCGCCTCGTCCAGGATGCGTTCCCCCTCCCTGACGGCCAGGGGTTCGTAGATCTCGTATTCCAGGCGCAGGACGGCCTTGCCCTCGTTGTGGTTTCTGACACGGCCCTCGAACTGAACGTACGCGCCGCAGGATGGATCATCCATACTGCGTCGAAAGGCATCGAGCGCGATGGTCTCGTGCGTGACGGTGAAACGGCTCATCCGCCGGCAACCGGCGGAAAGAAAAGCACCTCGTCCCCGTCCGCGAGCGGCGTATCCCAGTGCGCCATTTCATCGTTGACAGCGACCATCGACGCTGCGTGCCGATGCAGTCCCCGGTGGCGAGAGCGGCATTGCTCGAAAAGTTCGCCGGGGGTGCTTACCGCGCTGTCCACGAATTCCTCGGAACAGCCGGCGTCATCCCGGAATGCGGCGAAATAGCGTACTTTTATCCGCACGTCATCATCCTCCCAGTCGGTACATCTCGACCTTGAGGCGTTCTTCGTCGGAGCGGCCGCGCTCTTCGCTGTAACGGTCGCGGCGCCCGGCCCAGACGGACCGTATGCATTCCTGCAATTCTGTCGGGTCTTCCGCGTGGCGGATCAGCGGCATCAGGTTGGTGCCGGTGCTGGAAAACAGGCAGGTGTAGAGAATGCCGTCCGCGGTGATCCGGGCGCGCGTGCAGCCGCCGCAGAAAGGCTGCGTGATCGAACTGATGAAGCCAACCTCGCCGGCCCCGTCGAGGTAGCGGTAACGGCGGGCCGTCTCTGCCGGGCTGGCCTGCGCGAGCGGCTCGATCGGCCAGCGCTGGCCGATCGTTTTCACCCAGTGCGCGTTGGGCACGACATCCTGCTCACTCCAGTGGTTGCTGTTGCCGACGTCCATGTATTCGATCAGGCGCACGGTGTGCGGCGTGCCCCGGAAGTGTTCCAGCAGGTCCATGACGGTGTGGTCGTTGACCCCTTTCTGCACCACCGTGTTGATCTTCACGGACTTGAATCCCGCGGCCTCGGCCGCCGCGATTCCCTCGAGGACCTCGTGCATGTTGGCCTTTCCACCGCTGATCTGGTCCAGGATTTCGGGGTCCAGCGTGTCCAGGCTGACCGTGATCCGGTCCAGCCCCGCAGCGGCCAGGTCTTCGGCCAGCCGGTTCAGCATCACCCCATTGGTGGTCAGCGCGATTTCACGGATGCCCGGGACCCTGGACAACTGGCCGACGAGCGCCGGAAAGCCCGGGCGTATCAGCGGCTCGCCGCCGGTCAGGCGGATTTTTCGAACGCCCAGCCCGGCAAAGGCCTGCACGACATTCACGATTTCGTGGTCGGTCAGCAACCGCTCCAGCGGCAGGAAAGAGCCGCGGCCTTTCATGGAGCCGAGCGGCATGCAGTACGAGCAGCGGAAATTGCAGCGATCGATGACCGAGATACGCAATTCGCGCAGGGCGCGTCCCAGCGTGTCGATTGCCGGATCCGGCAGCGTGGTGGTCGAAGAGAGCGGGATATTCATTGCTTCGACGATCAGGCGAACTTCTTTTTCATCAACTGGTTTTTCTTGATGTGCTGGTAACGTTCCAGCGTGTTCTGGTACAGGTCGACCACCTTCTTGACGCCCGTCGGTTCCAGCGTTCCGTCGTTGCCGGCGGCAACGTAGGTTGCGTAGACGCCCGAAGCGGTCATCAGCGAACCGGACACCAGCCCCGGTTCAATGCCTTCTTTTTTCATTTCGTTGGCGAGTTCAATAAAGCGGTTGGTGCACTCCTGGTGCTGCTTTTCCTGTGAGGTCACGGTCGTGCTCCGGGCGATTTTAAAAAGGGGTTATTGTAGCCATTAATGCGGGCTGAAAGCGAACGCGAACCTGCCTCAGCCGGTCGCGCGGTGTTTCAGCCAGGCATGCCGCGCTTCACTGGGCGGTAGTTTCGGGGCAGGAGAGGCCGTCCATCGAGGTCAGGCGTACGAGGTCGAGTTGCCCGGCAGGGAAACCTTCTTCCTCGGAGCTGAACCGGGCGGTCCCCCGGTCGCATTCCAGGTCCAGTTCGAGCCGGCCCCAGGGCAGCACGCGGACCGCCCCGGCATTGAAATCTTCTCCGAAGATGCCGCCTGACGTGGTGTAAAGCGGGTCGAAAACCAGCGGGCCCTCACCCAGATCGGCCGTGCCGTAAAACCAGCGGCGGTTGCCATCGGCGTCGTAGCTGAACCAGTAGACCACGGCGCGGTAGTCGGCGAGTATTTCGAGGACGTACCCTTCGCCGGAGTGCGCGGGATCGTACCAGGAACCGCTCAGGCGCGCCGCATCGGGAACCGGCACCGGCTGGATGACGGGATCGACCGGAAAGCCGGGGCTGTAAAGGCAATTCAGCGCCATGATGCTGGTGAGCCGGCTGAGCACCATTCGACCCTGGCGGCGCGGTCCGCCGTCGCCGTCGATGACCCAGCTCATTTCGCCGCTGTCACAGCCTGACCAGATGAAACGGGCGTGGCCGACCGGTGTTCGCTCGACTTTTTCCGGGTCGAAACCCGGACCGAACTCGCCGCCCGACACCGAGACCATCTCGGGAAACAGGATCACGTTGCCGCTGATTTCACCCTCGGCCATGTACCAGTCCTGCGCGCCTTCGCTGTCGTAGGTAAACCAGTACATCACGGCGCGGTTTTCAGGGAGCACCTCGACCAGGAAACCCTCACCGACTCGGTCGGTGTCGAACCAGGCTGCCGCGGTGCCGGCTTCGATGATGAACGGGTCGCCCAGTTCCTCTGAGGTCAGTTCGAAGCGGATGGTTCTGTCGATGCCGCCTTCGTCGTTGGCGCTGTCGCCCTCACTGTCCTCGTAGTAAGCCCAGGCGCCGTCGGTCCAGTGCGCGGCCGTGGCGGGATTCGCATCGCTGAGGTTGCCGGTCATGTCATAGGCGGAAGTGCCCAGCGTCACGGAAATACCGTCCTGCACCAGGGCCGTGTTCTGTGCGTCGGCAGGGAACCGCAGGGACCAGGCTGCGGCATCGTCCCGGTAACTCAGGTAGCCCGAGGGTGCGTCACCCGGTACCTGCAGCCATGCGGGTTCGCCCAGCTCTGCACTCAGCACGCCGCCGCTGGCTTCGACGCTGCGCTCCATCGCCAGCGTATAGTGGTGCTTGCCCGGAAGGGTGGTCACTTCACCGTTCTCGCGCCAGCGCATCGGCTTGTTCCAGGCCACCCACGCGAGGTAACTTCGGTCCAGTTGCAGCGCCTGCGGCTGATAAACGTGCAGGCTGCGGGAAGCCGGCCCGGTGGTGTCCCACTCGGCGTCGAAAACCACGGCGCCGGTGGTCTCGTCGACCAGGCGCAGCGCCTGGATCGAGGGCGGGCCGGCCTGCTGGTAATAAGCGACGGTAAAGGTCTGCGCCAGTTCGGTACGCACGCGGTTTATTTCGGATTCGGGAAGGATGAACCCGTCGTGCCCGTTGCGGCCGAGCCCGCCGTAGTCGGCGCCCCCGCCCGGCAGACCGTCGTGCGACCCTCCCGACGGTTCGATTTCCAGTGTCCAGGACGGGACCTGGTAAACGTGCGTAAAGTACTCGGCCGTGGTGCCGATGCCCTGGTTTACGGGCAGGTTGAACCAGCGCTCGTAGTAGTAGTATTTGCCCGCCGGAAAACGGGCATGGTGCGTTGTGAAAGTCGCCAGGAGCTGCTCGGTCAGCTCGGTCAGACGCTGGTTGTCGCTGCGGTCCCACAAGTGAACCTGCGAGAAGGAATGCACGTCGGTGTACATACTGAGCCGGTCGGCCGGCCCCAGTTGGGCCGCGGCGTCCAAGGCCTGTGTCTCGGGCTCGGAGGCAGGC
>JASFSI010000230.1:0-3928 GCA_050114495.1 Lysobacterales bacterium
TGCCGCCGCCCGGTTCGCAGAACAGCGGTGTGAAGTCGGTCAGTTTCGAAGGGCCGATGACCACGCCGCCGGCGTGCTTGCCGGCGTTGCGCTTGATGCCTTCGAGCGACCGGGCGAGGTCGATGATGGCACGCGTGTCCTCTTCTTCCTCGTAGCGTTTTCTGAGCTGGGGTTCTTCCTCGAGCGCCTTGTCCAGGGTCATCTTCAGCGTCATCGGGATCAGCTTGGCGATGCTGTCGACAAATCCGTAGCCGTGACCGAGCACGCGCCCGCAGTCGCGCACCACGGCTTTGGCTTTCATCGAGCCGTAGGTGATGATCTGGCTGACGCGGTCGCGTCCGTACCTGCGGGAAACGTAGTCGATGACGCGGTCGCGCTTTTCCATGCAGAAATCGACGTCGAAGTCGGGCATGGACACGCGCTCGGGGTTCAGGAACCGCTCGAACAGCAGTTCGTGCACCAGCGGGTCGAGGTCCGTGATGCCCAGCGCGTAGGCGACCAGCGAGCCTGCACCCGAACCGCGGCCCGGGCCGACCGGGATGTCGTTATCCTTGGCCCAGGAGATGAAGTCGGCGACGATCAGGAAGTAACCCGGAAAACCCATCTGCTCGATGACGCCGAGTTCGTGCTCCAGGCGCTCGGTGTATTCCTGTTCCGGGTGCTGCTCGCTGGGCGGCAGCACTTCGAAGCGGCGTTTCAGGCCTGCCTCGGAGTCCCGGCGCAGCAGGTCCGCGATCGTCATGCCGTCGGGCGTCGGAAAATCGGGCAGGTAATAGGTGCCCAGCTTCATCTCGAGGTTGCAGCGCATCGCGAGGTGGTAGCTGTTCTCTACCGCTTCAGGCAGATCGAAAAAGACCTCGGACATGCTTCGCGGGCTCTTGATGTACTGTTCTTTCGAGTAGCGCACTTCCCGGCGTTTGTCCGAGAGCAGGCGGCCCTCGTGGATGCAGACCCGCGCCTCGTGCGCCCGGTAGCCGGCCTCGTCGACAAAGCGCACGTCGTTGGTCGCCACCACGGGCAGTCCGCAATCGGCGGCTGCCGCCAGCGCGCCGGCCTCGTAGCGCGCCTCGTTGTCGCGCCCCGTGCGCTGCAGTTCGATATAGAAACGGCCGGGAAAGACCGAGTTCCAGTGTTTCGCCAGGTCGCGCGCCCGGTTGGGGTGCCCGGCCAGGATCGCCTGTCCGATGTCGCCTTCGAGCGCGCCTGAGAGGGCGATCAGGCCGTCTGCGTGCTCTTCGACCCAGTCCGGCCGGACGTAAGGCACGCCCAGGTGCTGGCCCTCGAGGTAGGCCTTGCTGATCAGTTCACACAGGTTCAGGTATCCGCGGCGGTCCTGGCACAGCAGCACCAGGCGGGAAACGTGGTCCGGGTTGTCCGGCGGGCGAATGAGCATGTCCGCGCCGATGATGGGCTTGATGCCCGCTTTTTGCGCGGCCTGGTAGAACTTGACCAGGGCGAAGAGGTTGTGCTGGTCGGTGACCGCGACCGCCGGCATATCGAGTTCGCGGGCCCGCTTGACGAGTTCGTCGATTCGAACCGTGCCGTCGACCAGCGAGTATTCCGTGTGCAGGTGCAGGTGGACGAAATGCGCGGTCATCAGGTGTGGCTGTCACGGGTTCAATGGATCGGGGAAGTCATTGTACAAGAATCCGCGGCCTCGACTACCGGCCCTTTTCGCGCGGCCGTTGCCGGGCGCGAATGTGCCCGTGCAAGGCGGCGCAAAGAGGGAAACCGGGGTGGTTTTTCACCCCGGCTACCGAGGTTTTCAGTCAGGCCAGCGGCTTGACGTTGGCGTTCAGGCGGAACAGGTTGCCCGGGTCGTAGGCTTTCTTGATCTCGACCAGCCGTGAGAAGTTGCCCCGGTAATTGGCGTTGACAACGTCCTGACCCTCGCCGAACAGGTCGTTGGTGTAAAAGCCCCGGGTGTATTTCTCCATGTTGGCCCAATGCGACTTGATGTAGCGCACGTGGTCCGAACCGTCTTCGCCGAACTTCCAGGATACGAAGGACAGCATGTTGTGCTTTGATTCCCGGTGGGCAAAGGCGGTTGCATCCGCTTCAACCCGCCCGATGGCGCCGCCGGACTGCTGGAAAACGACGCGTGTCGCGCGGGTCGGTGAAGCCTCGAAATGGTCGACCAGGTCGTCGATGAGCGCGGGGGAGAGCGCCCCGGTGAAGCCCGATTTCATGTAGCCGGAAAAAGCCCGCGGATCGTCGTAATCGCCCGAACGCTGCAGGGCGACGTAATCGATCGGCGCGACGGTCTCCGAGACGATGGTGCCGGCTTTGCGGATCGGCGCAAAGACTTCTTCGGTCCTGGCCGGGTCGCCGCTCCAGACGACCATGATGATGACACCCGGCTCCTGGCCGGGCGGCCCCCCGATGCCGCCGTCCACCTGCAGTTCGTCCGGGGCGTTGTCGGCATACTCGGCAAAGAAGTTCATGACCTGTTTGGCCTCGGAGAAGGGAAAGATGAAGCGCCCCGACCCGACCGTCCGCTGCATCGGATGCAGCCGGAACAGGAACGAGGTCACGATGCCGAAGTTGCCGCCGCCGCCGCGCAATGCCCAGAACAGGTCGGGGTTTTCTTCCCGTGAAGCACGGCGCAGTCGGCCGTCGGCAGTGACCACGTCGAACTCCAGTGCGTTGTCCAGCGTTAGGCCGAATCGCCGTCCCACGCGGCCGAAGCCGCCGCCGAGGGTGAGGCCGCCGACGCCGGTGTGCGAAACCGTGCCGGCCGTGGTCACGAGCCCGTGCGCCATGGTCTCGTGGTCGAGTTCGCCCAGCAGGCTGCCGCCCTCGACGCGCGCGGTGCGCGCCGCGGGATCGACCCGGACCCCGCGCATGGCCGAGAGGTCGATCTGCATGCCGCCGTCGCAGGACGATTGGCCGGACGCGCTGTGACCGCCGCACTTGACGGCCAGCAGCAGTTCGTTTTCCCGTGCGAAGGTGACCGCGCTGGATACGTCGGCCGGCCCGGTCGGCTGCACCACCAGCGCCGGGTGCTTGTCGAAGTCCGGGTTGATCAGCAGGCGCGCTTCGTCGTAGCCCTCGATCCCGGGCAGGAGCAGCTTGCCTTTCAGGCTGTCGCTGAATTCCTGTACCGCCGCCCGGGCCAGGGTCACCGGTGCGCCGTCGCCGGTGACGGCGTTGATGTTGCCGGTCACCTCCGTCGGCGTGTGGCGCAGGGATTCGGCCCAGAGCGAACGGGCGGGCAGGGTGGCCGCGACCGTCGCGGCGATGGATTGGCTGAGGAAGCGGCGTCGTTTCATGTGAAGGCTCTCCGGTCGGTTTTTATTCGTTTGTTGTGTGATTTTGAACCCGTTCCAGCAACGGGCGTTACTTCTTGCTATAGACGACGGGGCTGAATATTTCCACCGGCATGCATAATGGCGGACGGCTTGAACGGCTGCGTGATTCCTGCTATCTTGCGCGCCCGCTATCGCGATATAATGCATAGCGTATGGGCGCGTAGCTCAGCGGTAGAGCACTGTGTTGACATCGCAGGGGTCACTAGTTCGATCCTAGTCGTGCCCACCAACATCAAAAACCGGCAGTCGGTTCATTCCGCTGCCGGTTTTTTTTAAACCGGGGCAGGAATAGCTGCGGCTGTTGGGTTTTTTCTCACTGCGCTTCAGGGCCAGTTCTCAAGGGGCTTTTCAGGGAACGCTCGCGCAGGGCGTACATCCCTGTAGCGCTTGGATTCGCACATCCTGTGCTCATACATCCCTGCAAAGCCCCCTTGAGCGCTGGCCCTGGTTACAATCACAGCGGCAAATAAAACACCGTGTTCGAGATCAGCACCATGATGAAGATAAGGCAGGTCACCATCGGCCCCAGGTAGATGCGGCCGGTCACGCGGAAGAAGTAGCGGTTGAAGTAGGGCAGCACGAACATCATCGGCACGACCGCGAACAGCAGGTTCACG
>JASFSI010000231.1:0-3926 GCA_050114495.1 Lysobacterales bacterium
CGACTGGTCGAGTCCGACGAGATCGGAACGGTCGGTGTCGGCGAGGCGACCATTCCGCCGATCCGCAACATTCACCTTTTGTTCGAACTGTCCGAGAGCGACTTCATGCGTGCCGTCAACGGCACCTTCAAGCTGGGCATCGAGTTTGAAAACTGGGGCCGGCTCGGCGAGCGCTACTTTCACCCGTTCTCGGCGCACGGCATCGACACCTGGGCGGCGCAGTTCCACCATTACTGGGTGCGCGCGCGGCAGGCCGGCGAAAAAGCACCGCTCGACGACTTCAGCCTGGAAGCCCACATGGCCCGGGCCGGCCGGTTCGGCCTGGAAGGCGAACGCAAGCCGGGCTATGCCTACCATTTCGACGCCGGCCTGTATGCGAAGCTTCTGCGCAAGATCAGCGAAGAACACGGCGTCGAGCGCACCGAGGGCAGGGTGGTCGATGTCGAACTGCAGCCCGAGACCGGCTACATCGAGTCGGTGAAACTGGAGAACGGTGAGCGTTTCGCGGGCGACCTGTTCATCGACTGCAGCGGTTTTCGCGGCCTGCTGATCGAGCAGGCGCTCGAGACCGGCTGGAAAGACTGGGGTCACTGGCTGCGCAACGACCGCGCGCTGGCGGTGCAGACGGAGGCCACGGTGCCGCCGGCGCCCTATACCCGCTCGACGGCGCGAAGCAGCGGATGGCAGTGGAAGATTCCGCTGCAGAACCGGGTCGGCAACGGCCTGGTGTACGGCAGCGATTACATCGGCGACGACGAGGCGGCACGGCTGCTGCTGGACAACGTGGAAGGCCGTCCGCTGGCTGAGCCCCGGCCCATCCGCTTCCGCACGGGCCGGCGACTCAAGCAGTGGAACAAAAACTGCATTGCGCTCGGACTGGCCAGTGGGTTTCTCGAACCCCTGGAGTCGACCAGCATTCACCTGATCCAGAATGGCATTATCAGGCTGATCAAGATGTTTCCGGGGGAGCGCATCGAACAAAGCGAAATCGACCAGTACAACCGGGAAGTACGGGCCGAACTGCGGCAGATCCGGGATTTCATCATCGCGCATTACAAGGTGACGCGACGCTCCGATTCTCCTTACTGGAACGACTGCATGAACATGGAAGTTCCGGATACACTGGCGCACAAGCTGGAGCTGTTTCGCAGCAGCGGCAAGATTTTTCGGGACAACAACGAACTGTTCTCCGAGCCCTCCTGGACCGCGGTGCTGGTAGGGCAGGGCCTGGTGCCCGAGGCCTACCATCCCTTTGCCGACACGATCCGCGATGCCGAGGTCGTGCAGATGCTGGCGCGCGTGAGGGGACGCATCACGCAATCGGTCAACCGCCAGCCCGTGCACTCAGACTTTATTCAGAAGCACTGCAGCATCGGCTGAACTGCCTGATATGTTTTGAAATATTTGATGCGCCGCATTAGAATGAAAACGCTTACATTTTAACTGCGAAGCGGTTCATGGCGACGATATACGAGGTTTCCAAACTGGCCGACGTTTCACTTGCGACCGTCTCGCGGGTGATCAACGACACGGGCAAGGTCTCTCCCGTAACCAAGCAGCGCGTGCTGGATGCGATGGAGGAACTCGGCTACCGCCCGAATTCGATCGCACAGTCTCTGGCTTCCAGCCGTTCCAACTGCGTGGGCGTGCTGGTCTCCGAGCTTCACGGTCCCATATTCGGCGCCATGCTCGATACCATCGAGTCCGAACTCCGGCACGCCGGCAAGTTCGCGATATTCTCGGTGGGTCACAACCAGGAGGAAAAAGAAAAAGAGGGCATTGAATTCCTCACCCGCCGCAATTGCGACGCGCTGATCCTCCACGTCGAAGCCTTGAAAGCGGATTATTTCCTCGAGAACGCCGGCGCCATGCTGCCTTTCGTCCTGATCAACCGGGACGAGGCAACGCTGGCGGACCGCTGCATTCGCCTGGACAACGAGCACGGCGGCTACCTCGCCACGCGGCACCTGCTGGAGCTCGGCCATCGCACCATCGCCTACATTTCGGGGCCGGCGGGCTGGGGTGACGCCGAAGACCGCCTGCAGGGGCATCGTCGTGCGCTGACGGAGTACGGCGTGGATTTCGATGAGCGCCTGCTCTACGAGGGTGATTACTCGATCGAGTCGGGCCGGCTTGGCGCCATGCAGCTGCTGGACGCGAACCCCGGCCTTGGCGCCCTGGTTTGCGCCAACGACGACATGGCGGCCGCAGCGATGGGACTTCTGCGCGATCGCGGCCTGCGCGTGCCGGAAGACATCTCCGTGATGGGTTTTGACAATACCCGCTGGTCGAGTTTCCTGCACCCGCGACTCACGACCATCGACTACCCCGCGGATGAACTGGGCCGCATGGCCGCACGCTGGGTGCTGCGCAACGTTTACGGCCGCGAAGACGTCGAGTCGAAACAGGATTTCACACCGACGCTGGTCCCCCGCGAGTCCTGTGCTCCGCCGCGCGAGCCCTGAGCCGCTTCATTCGTAACGCAGCGCGTCGATGGGATCGAGCTGTGCGGCCTTGGCCGCGGGAATGATGCCGAAAATGATGCCGACCGCCGCGCAGAACCCGAAACTCAGCCCGACCGCCCACAACGGCACGTGCGCCGGAGGAAAACCGGGCAGCAGCGTGGCCACCAGCGCCCCGAGCCCGTAGCCCAGACCGACTCCGATCAGGCCGCCGATCATGCACAGCGCCAGCGCCTCGATCAGGAACTGCAGCAGGATGTCCTGCCGGGTCGCACCCAGGGCCTTCAGGATACCGATCTCCCGCGTGCGCTCGGTCACCGATACCAGCATGATGTTCATGATGCCGATGCCGCCGACCAGCAGGGAAATGCCGACGATGCCGCCCATCACGTAGGTGATGGTGTTGATCACGGTGTTGAACGATTCGGTCAGCTGTTCCGCTGTCTGCACCTTGAAGTCGTCCGGTTCGCCCGGCTCGAGGTCGTGTTCCTGGCGCAGCACGCGCCGTATGCGTTCCTTGACCTCGTCCTGCCGGTTGAGGTCCTCGACCAGCAGCTGGATCTGGATATCCAGGTCGCGCGAGGCGCCCATCAGCCGCTTGGCGGTGGCGTAGGGCATCAGCACGTAGTTGTCCTGGGAAAAGCCGAATATTTCGCCGCGCGGTTCCATGATGCCGACGATCTTGCACCACTCGCTGCCCAGGCGCAGGAACTCGCCGATGGAATCCTCGGGCATTTCAAGCTCTTCGATCACATCCGGGCCCACGCCGCAAACCAGCCGCCGTCGGCGCTCGTCCTCCTGGGTGAAAAAGCGTCCTTTTTCCGGAAAAACGCTGTTGATTTCCAGGTAACTGGAGCCGATGCCGTAGATGTTCGTGAACGTCACCTGCGAGCGGTGACTCACCATGCCCTGGGTTCCCGACTGGGCAAACAATACCGGTGAAATCTCGGTGATTCCGTCAACGCGCTTGCGAATGACGTCGATGTCGCTGTCGCGCAGCTTGGCCCGGTGCCCCTGCAGCGCGCGCTTGAACGGCGTGTAGGACTGGATGGTCAGCGAGTTTCCGCCGAGTCCCTCGAACTGCGCATTGATGGTGTACGACAGGCCCTGCACGATCGACACCACCGCGATCACCGAGGTGACGCCGATGATGATACCCAGCGAGGTCAGCACGGAGCGGAAGCCGTGGGCGCGGATCGATTCCAGTGCGGAACGCAGGCTTTCGAGCAGCATGTTCATGCGCCCTGCCTCCGGTCTTCGGCAATCCGCCCGTCCCGAAGGGTTATCACGCGTTGGCAGTGGGCCGCGATATCCGGTTCGTGGGTCACCATGATCACGGTCTGGCCCTGGTCGTGGACCTCGTCGATCAGGGTCATGATTTCCTGGCTGGTCTGGCTGTCCAGGTTGCCGGTCGGTTCGTCCGCCAGCAGGATGGCCGGCTTGCCGACCAGGGCGCGGGCAATG
>JASFSI010000232.1:0-3917 GCA_050114495.1 Lysobacterales bacterium
CTGTTCATCAAGGACCTGGTCGGCCTGAGCTGGGGCCACCTGCCGAACAACCTGGTCTACGCCGTCAGCATCGTTACGCTGATTTCGCTGATCGCGGCGCTGGTGATGCGCATATCCAACCCGGCCCAGCGCATCATTTCGACTTTTGACGATTATTTCAGCTGGCTGGTGACTTTTCTGCCGGTGCTGACCGGCCTGATTGCCACCATGCACCTCGGGGCGCGCTACGAAACACTGCTCGCGCTGCACATCCTGAGCGTCTGCCTGCTGCTGATCTACATCCCGTTCGGAAAGATAATGCACTTCTTCCTGGTGTTCGTGACCCGAAGCCAGACCGGCGCCCACCTGTCGCATCGCGGCGCTCAGCAGCTGTAAGGAGAAACGGCCATGACACGAGTTGTAGTTGATCCCGTCACCCGCATCGAGGGGCACCTGCGCATCGAGGCGGAACGCTCGAACGACGGACAAATCACGGGCGCCTGGAGTTCCGGCACGATGGTGCGCGGAATCGAGCTGATCCTGCAGGGCCGCGATCCGCGCGACGCCTGGGCCTTCGCCCAGCGTATCTGCGGCGTCTGCACCCTGGTGCACGGCATTGCGTCCGTACGCGCCGTGGAGGACGCGCTGGGCTACAAGGTTCCGCCCAACGCGCAGCTGATCCGCAACCTGATGATCGCCGCGCAGTACGTGCATGACCACGTGATGCACTTCTATCACCTGCATGCGCTGGACTGGGTGGACGTGGTCTCGGCGCTGTCGGCAGACCCGAAAGCGACCTCGGAGCTGGCGCAGTCGATCTCGGGGTACGCCAAGTCGAGCCCGGGGTATTTCGCCGATACGCAAACGAAACTGAAGAATTTCGTTGAAGCCGGCCAGCTCGGCATTTTCGCCAACGGCTACTACGGGCACCCGGACTTCCGCCTGCCGCCGGAAGCCAACCTGATGGCGGTGGCGCACTACCTGGACGCGCTCGAATGGCAGCGCGAAGTCGTGCAGATCCACACCATATTCGGCGGCAAGAACCCGCACCCGAACTTCCTCGTGGGCGGCATGCCCTCGCCCATCAGCAACGACCCGTCCTCGGCCACCGGCGGCTCCGCCTCCACCGCGACCAACATCGTCACGCTGGGCCAGGTGCGCGACATCATCAAGAACATGCGAAGCTTCGTCGACCAGGTCTACGTGCCCGACACGCTGGCCATCGCCTCCTTTTACAAGGACTGGTTCTCACGCGGCGAGGGTCTCGGCAACTTCATGACCTACGGCGATTTTCCGTCCGAGGGGCGGGACGACCCGACCAGCTGGCTGATACCGAGCGGCGCGATCCTCGATCGCGACCTTTCGACCATTCACGAGATCGACCTCTATGCCCCGGACCAGGTGCAGGAGTTCGTCGGCCACTCCTGGTACGACTACGAAGGCGGCAAGGATGTCGGCCTGCACCCGCACGAGGGAGAGACCCGCCTGAACTACACCGGCCCCAAGCCGCCCTACGATCATCTCGACGTCGACGGCAGCTATTCCTGGCTCAAGGCGCCGCGCTGGAAAGGCCACGCGATGGAAGTGGGTCCGCTGGCCCGCGTGCTGATGCTCTACGCTTCCGGGCACGAGCCGACCCAGGAACTGGCGCACATGGCGCTGTCCCAGCTGGATGCGCCGATCGAAGCGATGTTCTCAACCCTGGGACGCACCGCGGCGCGCACACTGGAAACCAAGATCATCGCCGACCAGATGGACGGCTGGCTGGACAAGCTGATGGCCAACATCAAGTCGGGCGATCTCGACGTGCACAATGAAGAGATGTGGGACCCGTCGACCTGGCCCAGTGAGTGCAAGGGCGTCGGCTTCATGGAAGCCCCGCGCGGCGGACTGGCCCACTACATCGTCATCAAGGACGGCAAGATCGACAATTACCAGGCCGTGGTACCGAGCACCTGGAACGCCGGGCCGCGCGATCCGTCCGGCCAGCCGGGCGCTTACGAGGCGGCACTGATGGACAACCACCAGCTTGCCATCGAGGACCAGCCGCTGGAGATCCAGCGCACCATTCACAGCTTCGATCCCTGCATTGCCTGCGCGGTGCACGTGAACGATCCGGAAGGTGAAGAACTGGTGCAGGTGAAGGTGAATTGAAATGTAGGAGCGCGCCCACGCGCGCGATCTTAGAATGTCGGCCGCACGGGCGGCCTCCTACAGGAGAGAAAAAATGACTGAAACGACTGCAAGAACCGATGCACAGACGGCCGCCGACCGCTTCCTGGCGCTGAACAGCGGCAACCTGGCCGCGTACCTGGAGAGCTGCGTGCGCTGCGGCCTGTGCGCCACCGCCTGCCATTTTTACGAAGTGACGGGTGACCCGAAATACACGCCGGCCTACAAGCTGTTTCCGATGGCCAAGGCGCACAAAAAAACGCTGTGGCCCTGGAAATGGCTGGGCGGACCGAAAGTGACGGAAAAAGACCTCGAAGAATGGGAGGAACTGCTGTTCGACAGCTGCACCATGTGCGGCCGCTGCACGCAGGTTTGCCCGATGGGCATCGATATTTCTTCCATCGTCGCCGCGTCCCGCCAGGCCTTTGCCGCGGCCGGCCGCGGGCCTTCCGACCTGATGCAGGCAGCTGAAAACGTACGGGACAAGGGCAGCCCGCTGGGCGTCACGCCTTCCGTGTTCGACGGCCGCGTGGAATGGCTGGAAGACGATTACGAGGTCGACCTGCCGATGGACCGCGAGCAGGCCGAGGTGCTGTTGACCGTTTCGTCGATCGAACTGATGAAATACCCCAAGTCGATCGTCGCCATGGCCCGGCTGATGAACCAGGCCGGGGTGGACTGGACCTTCAGCACCAAGGGCTATGAATCCACGAACTTCGGATTCCTGGCCGGCAAGATGGACCTGGCGAAGCTGGCGATCACCCGCCTGGTCGACACGGCGGAAGCGATCGGCGCGAAAACGCTGGTCATTCCGGAATGCGGCCACGCGTACGGCGTGCTGCGCTGGTCCGGTGCGAACATCCTGGGACGGCCGTTGCCTTTCGAGGTGCTGCATATCACGGAGTTCCTGGCCAAGCTCAAGGCCGAGGGCAAGCTCAGTTTCCGCCCGATCGAGCGCCCGATCACCTACCACGATCCCTGCCAGGTCTCTCGCCGCGGCGGCGCCACGCAGTGCGCTCGCGACCTGCTGGACAGCGCCGTCGATTTCAGGGAAATGACGCCGACCGGCGATCAGAACTGGTGCTGCGGCGGCGGCGGCGGCGTGCAGGCCATGTCACGCGCCACCGACCTGCGGCACAAGGTGTTCCAGATCAAGATGAAACAGGTCGAAGAAACCGGTGTCGACCTGCTGGTATCCGCCTGTGCGAACTGCCGCCTGACCATGGACGACAGCATCACGCACTGGAAATGGGACAAGGAACTCGAGAGCCTGGTCGAGCTGCTGGCCGATCACCTGATCGAGGACGAGCCGCACCCGTTCGACGCCAAGCCGCATTTGGCGACGAATGTTTGAGCGATACCCTGCACCCCGGACTTGATTCGGGGTCTTGTGCCAGGCTGCGGGAGATCCCGGATATTTGCCTTCGGCAAATTCCGGGATGACGTACCAACTATCACCGTCACCCCGGAAAGTGCGAAGCGCTTATCCGGGGCCGGGATGACGTACCAACTATCACCGTCACCCCGGAAAGTGCGGAGCACTTATCCGGGGTCTTGCTAGCCGTGGTGCCATTCCTCTTCGTCGTCCGGGGGACACAGGCCCAGCCTTTCGCCCTCGGTGTGAACGCCCAGGCCGGTGACGGTGCGGTTGGCGTAGGCAAAGTACGCGGCGACCTGGTTGACCTCCAGGATTTCGCCGTCGGTGAGGCCGGCATCGCGCATGGGCCGAAGGTCGCATTCCTCGACGAAACCCGGCGCCAGCGTGA
>JASFSI010000233.1:0-3902 GCA_050114495.1 Lysobacterales bacterium
CGGCGGTAACGCGGATTCCATCGACGCCCGCGAGGAGAACGTTCTGGAAGCGGTTGCCGAGCTGGAACGGCACAACATCACTGCGACGCTCAAGGGCATTGATCGCGAAGCGTTCAGCCGCGTCGCCGCGTCGCTCTACGGGGCGGATCATATTTTCACTTTCGGGCTTGGAATATCCGCCCACCTGGCCGAACTGGCGGCCTACCTGTTTACGGAGCATGGCCTCAGGTCGAACAGCTTCGGCACCCACTTCACATCGCCCCGGGAACAGCTGATCACCATGCGCCCGGGCGACGTGCTGGTGGCGTTTTCCTTTCCGCCCTATTCGCGGCAAACCCTCCAGGTGCTCGACGAAGCGGCCAGGCGCGGAATGAAAACCGTTGTCATAACCGACCGCATGAGCGCACCGGCCGTTCCGGCTGCGGATGATGCGCTGATCGTATCCACCCACGGCATGACGTTCACCAACGCGACGTCCTCCACCAATGTGGTTCTGAACGCACTGGTCGTGGAGATTGCTTCCCGGCACCGGGGGGATACCGTCGACGCGCTTTCCCGTATCAACCGCATCCTGCAGGACCGCAGCGAGGTGATCGATAATGAATAAGCCGGCGCCCAGCGAACTGTCCGCGCGCCTGCCCGATACGCTGCTGCTGATCGCGGCGATCGGTTTTCTGGTATTCGTGCTCGGCTTCCTGGTAACCCCCGGCCTGTTCGAAACGATGGAAGTGACCCGGTCTGACGGCGGCACGCAGACCCTGGTCGACCCGGAGAGTTTCCACTACGCCGAGGATGCCGCCGCTCCGTCCCTGTTCACCACGGAGGCCGGCGGCCGCGGCCTGTTCAACGCGGTTTACGAGGGCCTGGTGACCGGTTCGCGCAGCGGCGGCGCGGTTGGCATCATTGCTCTGATCCTGCTGACCGGCGGCGCCTTCGGCATTGTCATGGCGACCGGATCCATCGACCGCGCCCTGCGCCGCGTCATTTCCGATGATCATGCCGATGCCCGTCTTCTGCTGGCCGGGCTGTTTTTCCTGTTTTCGCTGGGCGGGGCGGTATTCGGCATGGGCGAAGAGGTGATTCCCTTCGTACTGATGCTGGTGCCGGTGATGTCACGCCTGGGCTATGACCGGGTAACCGTGGTCCTGGTCACGCTGGCCGCCACCCAGGTCGGCTTTGCCACGTCCTGGATGAACCCCTTCAGTATCGCCATCGCCCAGGGCATCGCCGACCTGCCGCTGCTCAGCGGCATGCCCCTGCGCATTTTCATGTGGAGCGTGTTCACGCTGTTCGGCATGGGGTTCACGGTAATTTATGCGAGCCGTCACCGTATTGCGCCGGATATTGGCGAAGCGACCGCAGCGGTCGAAAAGCCCGTGCTTTCGATGGGTGACTGGCTGGTACTGGCGGCACTGGCCGCGACCGTGGCCTGGATCATCTGGGGCGTCGTGGCCGCCGGCTATTACCTGCCCGAAATCGCCACGCAATTCGTCGTGCTCGGCATCGCCTGCGCCGTTATCGGACGCGTCTTTCGCCTCAACGGCATGACCGGCAACGCCGCGGCGGCTTCTTTCAGGGAGGGCGCCCAGGCCCTGGTGCCCGCGGCGCTGATCATCGGCGCCGCCCGCGGCATCGTTTACCTGATGGGCGGCGACGATCCGAATGCTCCGAGCCTGCTGAACACCTTCCTGTTTTTCGGCAGTGAATCACTCGGCGGGCTGCCGTCGTGGTTCGCCGCCTGGCTGATGCTGGTCGGCCAGGGCATATTCAACTTCTTCGTTACCTCGGGATCCGGCCAGGCCGCCCTGACCATGCCCATCATGGCTCCGCTGGCCGACATGATCGGCGTGACGCGCCAGGTCGCCGTGCTCGCGTTCCAGCTGGGTGACGGCCTGACCAACATCCTGGTCCCGACCTCGGCCGTGTTGATGGGTGCGTTGGGCGCCGCACGCGTCGAGTGGCTGACCTGGGTGCGCGCCATCGCCTGGTTTTTCGCGGGCCTGGCCGCGCTGGCCAGTATTTTCGTGATCGCCGCTGTGCTGGCGGGTTTCAGTTGAGGTCACCGCCATGTTGACGCTGATTCGAAAGGCGCATTTGATCGACCCGGAACCGCTGGGTCTTCACGACGTGCTGATCGCGGGTTCGCAAATTGCCCGCGTGGAACCGGACATTGATCTTTCCGGCAGCGGCATGAATATCATCGAGGCAGAAGGCCGCTGGCTGATGCCCGGCCTGGTCGATGTGCTGACGCACCCCTGCGGCGGCGGCGGCGAGGGCGGCTTCGGCAATCGCACCGCCGAACTCGAGGCCGCCGACTTCCTGCGCGCCGGCATCACCACGCCGGTGGGCGCCCTCGGCACCGACTCGATCACCCGCACGCTCGAGGTGCTTTACGGCCAGGTCATGAAGCTGCGCGCACACGGTCTCTCGGCGCTGATGTACAGCGGATCCTACCGCGTACCCGTGTCCACGCTGACCGGCGATGTCGCCCGTGACCTGGTCCTGGTCGAACCGGTCATCGGCCTGGGCGAACTGGCCATCGCAGACCACCGGTCTTCGCATCCGACACCGGCGGAGTTGCTGCGCATCGCATCGGATGTGCACCTGGGCGGGACCCTGAGCGGAAAGGGCGGAACGCTGTTTCTACACGTCGGCGATGCCCGGTCGGGCCTGGAGCCGATCGATATCGCGCTGGAACAGGGCGCACTGCCGCGCCGGCTGTTTTACCCCACGCATTGCAACCGTCGCGCCGGCTTGCTGGAGCAATCCATCGAGCACGTGAAACAGGGCGGTTTCGCCGATTTCACCGTGTCCACGACCCCCGAATTCATTGAAGCCGGCGAGGTGCCGGCACTCGAGGCCATGCGCACGGCGATCGATGCCGGCGCTTCCGCGCAACGGCTGACTTTTTCTTCTGATGCCGGTGGCTCGCTTCCGCACTATGTCGGCGGCGAGCTCACCGGGCTTCGGCCGGCACGCCCGGACAGCCTGCTGGATCTGCTGCGCAGCGCAGGCGGCAACGAATCACATCCACCGGCGGATATCGTTGCCGCCATGACACGAAACCCCGCCAGCGCACTGAGACTGCCGCGCAAAGGGCGCATTGAACCCGGCGCCGATGCCGACCTGCTGCTGATGGATCCGGCCGGCGCGCAATTGAATGACGTTTTCTCACTGGGCCAGCGGCTCATGAGAAATGGAATTATCGAAACCCCCATGAAACAGGCTCGCGAAGAACCGAGGAGTTAACTATGAACACCACCAAACGTACGGTCACCAGGAAAAAGCTGGCGGCTGCCTGCGCCCTCGTCCTGGCCGCCGGCGCTGCACCCGGAGCCCTGATCGCCCAGGAAGCGGACACCGAGGCAGATGATTCCTTTGTCATGGAAGAGGTCATGGTCACGGGCACCCGCATCAAGGGACTGGACATGAAAGGAGCCGCCCAGGCAGTGCAGGTCAACCAGCGCGACATCCTGGAATCCGGCGCCGAGAACATCGGCCAGCTCATGCAGGACCTGACGGTCACCGGCGGCGGTCTCGGCACGTTCACCACCTCGACCGCGGGCCCGCTGTCGAGCGAGACGCCGGTCGGCTCCTCGGCCGTTTCCCTGCGCGGGCTGGGTACGGGCTCGACCCTGACGCTGATCAACGGCCGGCGCGCCTCGGTCGCTTCCTTCGCCCGGGGACAGGCGTCGTTCATTGACGTGAATTCAATCCCCACGTCCGCCGTCGAACGGGTCGAAATCCTGCTCAGCGGCGCTTCGGCATCCTACGGCGCCGACGCGGTGGCCGGCGTGGTCAACTACGTGCTGCGCGAGGATTTCGAGGGCGTGGAGGTTTCCGCGTCCTATGGCGATTCGACCGCCAGTTCCGACAACAGCCGGACCAACCTCAACCTGCTG
>JASFSI010000234.1:0-3902 GCA_050114495.1 Lysobacterales bacterium
GGACTTCGGCTGCGAATACGTTCTGGTCGGCCATTCCGAGCGCCGCACCATCTACGGTGAATCCGACGCCGACGTCGCGGATCGTTTCGCCGCCGCCCTGGAGGCCGGGCTGCATCCCGTGCTGTGCGTGGGCGAGACCCTGGAAGAGCGAGAGGGCGATGAAACGGAGGCGGTCGTGGCCCGCCAGGTCGACGCCGTTCTGGACAGGTGTGGCGTTGACGCGTTCGCCAAGGCCACCGTGGCCTACGAACCCGTTTGGGCCATCGGCACCGGCAAAACCGCGTCGCCGGAGCAGGCCCAGGCCGTGCATGCATTTATTCGTGACAAATTCGCTGCGTTGGATGCTATAATTGCGGGTCAACTACGTATTTTGTACGGCGGCAGTGTGAATGGCTCCAATGCCGCCGATTTATTTGCCCGGGAGGATATCGACGGCGGGCTCGTGGGAGGCGCTTCCCTGAAAGCGGAAGACTTCCTCGCGATCTACCGCGCCGTTTGAAACCCGACCTGGGGCATTGACAGGCAGACGGAATCAGAATGCAGTTTTTGAATATTTTTCACGTACTGGTCGCGATCGCGCTGATCGTTTTTGTCCTGATCCAGAAAGGCCAGGGCGCCACCGCCGGTGCGGCTTTTGGCAGCGGTGCTTCGGGCACGGTGTTCGGAGCGCGCGGCGCGGGTAATTTTCTGAGCCGCACCACCTGGGTGCTGGCCGGCTTTTTCTGCGTCATCAGCCTGACCATGGCGATCATGGTTTCACGCATGATGGAAGCTCCGGAAACCGGGCTTGGCGTGGTGGGCGAGGGCGCTCCCGTGCAGGTCGAGCCGGAAACGCAGCCGCTGGCCGATGATGCAGGCGAGTCCCTGTTCAGCGCCGATGAGGCCGCGACCAGCGACATTCCCGGTTTCGATACCGCTGCCGACAGCGCCGAAGCCGCGGCCGACGACCTCCCGGCTGCCGATGCCGCGGGCGAAGGCACGGCCAAAGAGCCGGGTGACGGCTGAATCAGGGATACGGCCCAAGTGGTGGAATTGGTAGACACGCTATCTTGAGGGGGTAGTGGCGAAAGCCGTGCCGGTTCGAGTCCGGCCTTGGGCACCATCATTCAAACCAGGAACCCGTCGGCGCACACCGGCGGGTTTTTGTTTTCTTCCTTCGGTACTCACCGGGCCCGTCGGTGTATTCTGACCACTCGAATTAATTGTCTTTGATCAATTGTTGCGTCATTAAGTTGTTTTTCAGGTTCACTTCATCCATGCCTGACGGTAGAATTTCCACTTTCGATCCCGGCTGCCGGAATCGAGGCTTCAAAATCGAGGGGCGAGTATGCTCGCGGAATATTTTCCTATCCTGGTCTTCATAGTCATCTCGTTCGGGCTTGGCGCTGTTTTAATGGTTACGGGCGGAGTGCTCGGCTGGCTGATGGGTCACGCCCGGCCCGATGACGAGAAAAACTCACCGTACGAGTGCGGCTTCGAGGCCTTTGAAGACACGCGCTCGAAGTTCGATGTGCGTTATTACCTGATTGCGATCCTGTTCATCATTTTCGACCTCGAGATCGCGTTTTTCATTCCGTGGGCGCTGGCGCTCGATACCCTGGGTGTTTACGGGATACTCGCGATGATCGTATTCGTTCTTGAACTCGTTATCGGGTTCTTTTTCGTCTGGAAAAAAGGAGCCCTCGAATGGGAATGAACAACCCCCAGCCGTTCGCGGAAATCGACGACATCCTGCGCCCGAGTGCAGACGCGAACCCCCTGGTCGACCGGGGATTCGTCGTTACCAGCATCGATGCGCTGGTGAACTGGGCGCGCGCCGGCTCGATGTGGCCGATGACCTTCGGCCTGGCCTGCTGCGCGGTCGAGATGATGCAGGCCGGCGCCGCGCGCTACGACCTGGACCGCTTTGGTGTCGTGTTTCGGCCGAGCCCGCGCCAGTCAGACGTCATGATCGTGGCCGGCACGCTTACGAACAAGATGGCCCCGGCGTTTCGCAAGGTTTACGACCAGATGTCCAGTCCGAAATGGGTCATCTCCATGGGTTCCTGCGCCAACGGCGGTGGTTACTACCACTACGCCTACTCGGTTACCCGCGGTTGCGACCGCGTGGTGCCGGTCGATGTCTATGTGCCGGGCTGCCCTCCGACGGCGGAGGCGCTGATCTACGGCATTCTCCAGTTGCAGGCGAAAATTCGCCGCGAATCCACCATCGCCAGGTAGAGGCATGAACGAGACAGCCAAATCCATCATGGACCGGCTCGCCGAACGCTTCGGTGAACAGGTCTCCGCAGCGGATCTGCAATCCGGTATCCCAACGCTCGAAATCGATGTCGATGTCTGGCAGGAAGTCTGCCGAAGCCTGCGCGACGAAGAAGATTTTCATTACGAACAACTGACCGACCTCTGCGGCCTCGACTATCTCGCTTACGGACAGAGCGAATGGGAAACGGAAGACGCCTCCCAGGAAGGGTTCAGCCGCGGCGTCGAATCGCTCGGTGAAGGGCGTTTTGACTGGGCCAGCCGCCCGCAACCCGGTGAAATGAAAAACCGCTTCGCCGTGGTCGTTCACCTGCTTTCTTTCCGTTACAACCGGCGCCTGCGGCTCCGTTGTTATGCGCCGGATGACGATATGCCCATCGTGCCCACGCTGGTCGATGTGTGGAGTTCGGCCAATTGGTACGAACGCGAAGCATTTGACCTGTACGGTATCGTCTTCGAGGGTCACCCGGACCTGCGCCGCATCATGACGGATTACGGCTTCACCGGGCATCCGTTCCGCAAGGACTTTCCGCTGATCGGCAACGTGGAAGTGCGCTACGACGAACAGCGCGGCCGACTGGTTTACGAACCGGTGCAGATCGAGCCGCGTGTCACGGTGCCGCGCGTGCTGCGCCAGGATTCGCGGTACAAGACCGACGAAGTGGACCTGGCTGCCCAGGGGGACGAGAACGATGGCTGAAATCAAGAACTACACGATGAATTTCGGTCCGCAGCATCCCGCTGCGCACGGTGTGCTGCGCCTGGTGCTGGAAATGGACGGCGAGACCGTGGTGCGCGCCGACCCGCATGTCGGCCTGCTGCACCGCGCCACCGAGAAACTGGCAGAGAGCAAACCCTTCAATCACAACATCGGCTATCTCGACCGGCTCGACTACATGTCGATGATGTGCAACGAGCACGCCTACGTCCGCGCCATCGAGCAATTGCTCGGCATCGAGCCGCCCGAGCGCGCGCAGTACATTCGAACGATGTTCGATGAGCTGACGCGGTTTTCGAATCACCTCCTGTGGATCGCGGCCTGCGGTATCGATCTCGGCGCGATGACCGTGTTCCTCTACTGTTTCCGTGAGCGTGAAATGGTCATGGACATGTACGAGGCGGTGTCCGGAGCCCGCATGCACGCGGCGTATTACCGGCCGGGCGGTGTCTACCGCGACCTGCCCGAGGTGATGCCGAAGCACGAGGAAACGCGCTGGACCAAGGGCAAGGACCTCAAGCGCCGCAACGAGTGGCGCGAGGGCAGCATGCTGGACTTCATCGAGGCGTTTGCCCGGGACGTTCCGGACCGCATCGACGAATACGAAACACTGCTCACCGAGAACCGCATCTGGAAGCAGCGCACGGTCGGCATCGGCGTCGTCTCTCCGGAAAAAGCGCTGCAGATGGGTTACTCGGGCGTGATGCTGCGGGGCTCGGGTGTCGAATGGGACCTGCGCAAGAAACAGCCCTACGCCCGCTACGCCGAGATGGATTTCGATATTCCGGTCGGCACCAGCGGTGATTGTTACGACCGCTACCTGTGCCGCGTCGAGGAACTGCGCCAGTCGGCCCGCATCATCCTGCAGTGCGTGGAATGGCTGCGGCACAACCCCGGGCCGGTCATGCTGAAGAATTTCAAGGTC
>JASFSI010000235.1:0-3883 GCA_050114495.1 Lysobacterales bacterium
CGCGCCTGGCGTGAAGCCAACGACGAAGTCGCCGCACAGCGGCCGTTCATGCAGGCGGCCTGGAGAAACCTGGCCCACACGCTTCGTTCGATCCGGGATGTACCGCGGGCGGATTCGATACCGGAAGGCCCGAGCCCGGTGTTTATCGTCGGCATGCCCCGCTCGGGCAGCACGCTGGTCGAGCAGATCCTCGGCGCGCATTCGGCCGTGCAGGCTACCAGCGAACTGCCGTTCATCGACAGCATCGCGCGTTCGCTCGACCGGCAGGGCGGATTCGCCGCGCGTTTACCGATGCTCGGCCGTGCGGCATGCACCCGGGCCGCCGCATCCTACCTGGCACAGGCTCGACCTTTCCTCGATGTGTCCGCGCCCTACTTCACCGACAAGTGGCCGAACAATTTCTGGTACATCGGTCTGATCCGGGCTTTGTTTCCCGAGGCGCCGGTCATCAACGTGATGCGAGACCCGCTGGACAACGCCATCGGCGTCTACCGGCAGTATTTCAACCAGGGGAACGAGCACAGTTTCCGGCTCGAATGGACAGCCGACTACTGGGAAATTTACCTGGACGTGATGCAGTTCTGGGAGTCGCTTTTTCCGGGCCAGGTCCTGCACCTGTCCTACCGCGACCTGGTAACGGGACCCGAAAATGCAGCGCGGCGCATTTTCCATCATTGCGGACTGCCCTTCGAGGCCGAAACACTGGATTTTCACCGGCGCGAGCGAACGGTGATGACGCCCAGCGCCCAGCAGGTGCGGCAGCCGATCTACACGTCCGCCCTCGACAGCAGCCGCCCCTACCGCCCGTTCATCGAGCAGCACCTGCCGCGCTTCGCGGCCATCGCGAAAAAGGCCGGGACATTGCCCGGCCTTTGAATAAGAACCGAAACGGGTTGATGCCACGTTACGGCACCCGTCATCCCGGACCCCGGATCAAGTCCGGGGTGACGTTATCAATAAATATCCGGGACCTTCTTCCGGATTACTGGCATTCCACGCTAGGACTCCTGCCGTTCCAGTATCTTCTCCATTTCGTCCATGATCGTATTCATCTTGCGGATCACGGCACGGTACGGTTCCGGGGTGGAGAGATCGACACCGGCCCGGGTCAGCAGCTCATTCGGATAGTCCGAACCGCCGGCCTTGAGCAGGTTCTTGAAGTTCTCGATGGCCGGTTCGCCCTCGTTGACGATTTTTTCATAGAGCGCCGTGCCGGCGGTCTGCGAGGTCGAGTACTGGAAGACGTACATGTTGTAGTAGAAATGCGGCACGAACATCCATTCGTTGGTGTACAGCTCATCGATATTCACGACGCCGTTGTCGTGGCCGTGGTAACGGCGCACGATTTCACCGTAGATTTCGGAAATCCGCTCACCGGACAGCGCTTCACCGCGCTCGACCGCCTGGTACAGGGCCAGTTCGAACTCGGCGAACATGGTCTGGCGGAAGAAGGTCGTGCGCAGGCTTTCCAGCGCACTGCCGAGGTAGAACAGGCGTTCCTCGTCCGATTCCGCGTTTTTGACCATGTAGTCCTGCAGGACCAGTTCCAGCGACGTGGACGGAATCTCGGCGATGAAGATCGCGTAGTTGGCCGTGTCGTAAGGCTGCGCCTCGGCTGCGTACAGCGTATGCATCGCGTGGCCCCACTCGTGCGCCATCGTCGACAGCGACGTGTAGTCGTCATTGTGGTTCAGCAGCACGAAGGGGTGCACGTCGTAAGCCGCCGGCTGCATGTAGGCGCCGGAGCGCTTGCCGCGCTGCGGATAAACGTGCATCCAGCGCTGGTTCATGGCCGCGGTCTGGCGCTCGACCCACTCGTCACCCAGGGTCGACATGGCTTCCAGCGTAATGGCCTTGCTGGTGTCGAAATCGAATTCCTTGTCCAGCGAGACCAGCGGCGTGTAGAGGTCGTAGTAGTTCAGTTCATCCAGTCCGAGCATGCGCTGGCGCAGGCCGAAGTAACGGTGCAGCGTCGGCAGGCCCTTGTTCACTTCCTCGACCAGCGTGTGGTAAATCGCGGGCGGGAGGTTGTCGTTGAACAGTTCGCGTTCCAGCACGGAATCGAACTTGCGGGCTTTCGCCAGGGCAACCTGGGTCTGGATATGCGAATTCAGAATCGCGCCGGTGCTGTTGCGGTATTCCTGCCACTTGCCCCAGAAAGCGTCAAAGGCGGCTTTGCGGTCTTCACGAACCGGGCTGCTGCGGAAGCGGCTGTATCCCTGTGCGTCGATCCGCGCGGTCTCGCCGTCGGAAAATTCGACTTCCGGCCATGGAATATCGGAATTGGCGACCATGCTGTAAATGTTGCTCGGCGCGGAAAACGTCTGGCTGAAGTACGCCAGCGTCGCCTCGGCCTCGTCGCCCAGCGTGTGCGGTTCGTTGCGCACGATGTCGTCCAGTTGGTAGGCGAAGCGCTCGAGGCGTTCGTCGTCGCGGATGAAGGACTCGATCGTTTCCCGGCCGATCCGCAGGATTTCAGGCTGCATCCAGGCCGTCGCTTCGCCGAACTGGGCGAACATGGCCTGTGCCAGCTGCCGCCGTTCCTGGTTCGCCGTGACCCGCAGGTCTTCATCGGCCTTCAGGCTGGCGTAGGCAAAAACCCGTGCGCCCTTGCGTGAGGTGTTGGAGACCAGGTCCAGCGCCTGGTAAAGCTGTTCGGCGCTTTCACCCAGCGTGCCTTTCATCGCGATAATCTTTTCCATTTCGGCAAGGACTTCTTCGCGAGCCGTGTTCCAGTCCTCCTCCGAGGCGTAGATTTCGGTCAAATCCCAGGTCAATTTCGGGTCCAGCTGTTTGTCTGCTTCCTCTGCTTCACTTTGAGCCGCAAAAAACAGCATGGAAGCGGAAAGCGCAATGGTGAGTGTTCGAATCATGAATGGTTCTCCGTGTGATTCCCATAACGATGCGATTGCAACAGGCTGATGGTACAGAACCGCGCTCTGATTTCCACGCCCCAGATCAAGCAATCCATGGTTTGGATACCACCATCGGGCGCCAGGTTTAACCCCGATTCATTCCGGGCCGCGTTTACAGGGGTGAAGACGGCTGGTTTCGTGCTAGTCTCAGCGCATGCGCGAACGCAGCGACGAAGAACTGATGGCGGACTGGGCCGCCGGGAAATTCGGGGCATTCGAGGCTTTGTACGAACGCCACCGCGGCCCGCTCTACCGCTATGTTCTGCGCCAGGTGAACGAGCCGGCGACGGCCAATGACCTGTACCAGGGCAGCTGGGAAAAGGTCATTCGAGCCCGCGGTTCCTGGCGCCCCGACGCGCCGTTCCGGGCGTGGCTGTACCGCATAGCGCACAACCACGTCGTGGATCATTTTCGCCGCCAGCGCCCGCAGACGGAACTTCAGCCGGACACCATGGAGTCGCCCGGCGCAGGCCCGGAGCAGGCGCTCGGACGCGAACACCGGGAAGCCCGGCTGAAAATGGCTTTGGCGCAGCTCTCACCGAAACAGCGCGAAGCCGTGCTGCTGAAACTGGATGGCGGGCTCGACCTGCAGTCCATCGCGGATGTGCTGGGCGTCAAGCGCGAGACCGCAAAAAGCCGCCTGCGCTACGCGGTGGCGCAGCTGAAAGAAGCGTTGAAGGAACGGGAACCATGACCCGCAAAACAACACGACCGACCGGCGATGGCCCGCTCTCGAAGGACCTCGAGCAGCTGCAGTCCGAATGGGACCGCATGGCCCGGGCCGAACCGCCGGACCTGCTCGACCAGGCCATACTGAACACGGCGCGGCGTGAGTTGGAACCGAAAAACCGCAGCCGCCCCTTGAGATGGCTGGGCGGCTTCGCGACCGCCACCGTCGCCGTGCTCGCGATCACGTTGGTCTGGCTGCCGGACCGGCCCGCTGACCTGCCGCAGCCCGACGCATCCGG
>JASFSI010000236.1:0-3880 GCA_050114495.1 Lysobacterales bacterium
CGGAAGGCCCAGTTCGACGCCGATGCGGCGCACCTCGTCCTTGAACAGTTCCCGCAGAGGTTCGACCAGCTTCAGCTTCATGTAGTCCGGCAGCCCGCCCACGTTGTGGTGTGACTTGATCACCTGGGCCTTGCCGGTCTTGGCCCCGGCCGATTCGATCACGTCCGGGTAAATGGTCCCCTGGGCCAGCCAGCGCGCGTCGTCGATTTTGCCGGCTTCTTCTTCGAATACCTCGATGAACATGTTGCCGATGACCTTGCGCTTCTCTTCCGGGTCGGCGATGCCGCGCAGGGCGCCGAGGAAGCGCTCCTTCGCGTCCACGCGGATCACGCGCACGCCCATGTGCCGCGCGAACGTGGCCATGACCTGGTCACCCTCGCCGTAGCGCAGCATGCCGGTGTCGACGAAGATGCAGGTGAGCTGGTCACCGATGGCCTGGTGCAGCAATGCCGCCACCACGCTGGAATCGACACCGCCGGACAGGCCGAGAATGACGTGGTCGTCACCGACCTGCTCGCGCACGCGGCTGACCGTGTCGCGAATGATGTTTTCAGCCGTCCAGTTCTCTTCGCAGCCGCAGATCTCGTGTACGAAGCGCTCGAGAATGCGTTCACCCTGCACCGTGTGCGTCACCTCGGGATGAAACTGCACGCCGTAGAAGCCCCGCCCGTCGTCAGCGATAACGCACAGCGGCGCAGAATCGGTCGAGGCGACCCGTTCGAAACCGGGCGGCAACTCGACGACCTTGTCACCGTGGCTCATCCACACGTCCAGCTGGGGCTGGCCTGCCGCGTCCACGTGGTCCTCGATGTTCTGAAGCAGGCGCGAAGGCTGCTCTACCGTTACCCGCGCAAAGCCGAACTCCTTGAGTTCAGAAGGCTCGACGCGGCCGCCCAGCTGCGCGGCCATCGTATGCAGACCGTAGCAGATACCCAGCACGGGAATATTCAGTTCAAATACGACCGCCGGCGCCTGGGGGCCGTCATCGGCGTGCACCGACTCCGGCCCGCCGGACAGGATGATTCCGCGCGGTGCAAAATGACTGATCTCGCTGGCTTTTGAATCCCACGGCCAGATTTCGCAGTAAACTCCGATTTCGCGGATGCGCCTGGCAATGAGTTGCGTGTACTGTGAACCGAAATCGAGGATCAGGATCCGGTGTTCGTGAATGTCTCGAACCATGTTGTGTCAGCCCGCCGTCAGGACAGCTTGTAGTTGGGCGCCTCCTTGGTGATCTGCACGTCGTGTGCATGACTTTCCCGGATTCCGGCGCCTGTGATGCGCACGAAGCGCGACTCGGTGCGGAACTTCTCGATCGTATTGCAGCCCATGTAGCCCATCGAGGACCGCAGGCCGCCGAGCAACTGGTGCACCACCCCCGATAGCGGTCCCTTGTAGGGCACGCGTCCCTCGATACCCTCGGGCACGAGTTTTTCCGCGGCTACGTCGAACTGGAAATAGCGGTCCCTGGATCCTTGCTGCATGGCGCCGATGGAACCCATGCCGCGGTAGGATTTGTAAGAACGGCCCTGGTAGAGCTCGACCTCACCGGGCGCTTCCTCGGTGCCGGCGAACAGGCCGCCGATCATGACGCTGTGCCCACCGGCCGCGATGGCCTTGGCAAAATCGCCTGAAAAACGAATACCGCCGTCCGCGATGAGCGGTACTCCGCTCTCTTTCAGCGCCGCGGCGACATTGGCCACCGCGGTGACCTGCGGCACACCGACGCCAGCGACGACGCGCGTGGTGCAGATCGAACCCGGCCCCTGGCCTACCTTGACGCCGTCGGCGCCCACTTCGACGAGCGCCAGTGCGGCTTCGGCCGTGGTCACGTTTCCGCCGACGACCTGGACATCCGGGAACTGCTGTTTTATCCAGCGGACGCGGTCGAGCACACCCCGCGAGTGGCCGTGCGCGGTGTCGCACACGATCACGTCCACGCCCGCCTGCACCAGAGCCGCGACGCGGTCCTCGGTATCACCGCCCACACCGATAGCTGCGGCAACCAGCAGGCTTTCCTGGGCGTCCTTGGCGGCGTTCGGGAAATCGGTGGACTTCTGGATGTCCTTGACGGTGATCAGGCCGCGCAACTCGAAGGCATCGTTGACCACCAGCACTTTCTCGATGCGGTGTTTGTGTAAAAGGGAAAGCACCTCGTTCTGACTGGCGTCTTCGCGCACCGTCACGAGCCGGTCTTTCGGCGTCATGATGTTGCGCACGGGGTCGTCCAGTTTCTTTTCGAAGCGCATGTCACGGGCCGTGACGATGCCGACCAGTTCGTCGCCGTCCACCACCGGCACGCCGGAAATATTGTGGCTGTGGGTAAGCTCCAGCACTTCGCGGATCGTCGTCGACGGATCGACGGTAAACGGATCCTTGATGACACCTGCCTCGTATTTTTTGACCTTGGAGACCTCGCGCGCCTGCTTTTCCAGCGGCATGTTCTTGTGAATGACGCCGATACCGCCTTCCTGCGCCATGGCGATGGCCAGGCGCGCCTCGGTCACGGTATCCATCGCCGCGGATACCAGCGGGGCTTTCAGTCTGATTTCACGCGTAAAGCGTGTCGCCAGCGACACGTCGCCGGGCAAGACCTCGGAATAGGCGGGAACCAGGGAAACGTCGTCGAACGTCAGGGCTTCTCCGGTCAAATGCATGTGCTCGATCTCCTCCCTTTCGGGTCTACGAAATACGCCGACGCCCGGCGAGGACCGGGCGTCTCGGAGTGGATCGATTCATTATACGACCGTCTTCGAGCCGATGTAAGCGGGGTAACCAATGTAAGATATTCGTGTCACCGCGTACCGCTTTTTCAAAGGGCGTTCATGCACATCCCTGTGTCACTCGGGTGAGCCCGTCCGGGGCTCATACGCCTTTGAAAAGGGGTGACGCGGCGACAACGCTGCGCCGGCAACCCCGCGGTTCGCCCGACATCGTCCGCAATTACTCATCGATCAACAGGGTCAGGAGGAAAAACACGTTCTCCATCCACCCAGGTCTGCAGAACCGTCAGTCGCGGAATATCTGCAGCCGGCACCGTCATGATGTCGCGGTCCAGAACCACGAAATCGGCGCGCTTGCCCGGCTCCAGGGAACCGACCTCGTTTTCCATGAAGGCGGCCCGTGCCGCGTCGATGGTGAAACCGCGCAGCGCCTGCTCGCGGGTCAAGCGCTGCTCCGGCAACCAGCCGCCGTCCGGGCGGCCCTCGAGGTCCTGCCGCGTCACTGCCGCGTAGATACCCAGCAGCGGTTCGACCTGTTCAACCGGAAAATCGGAACCCAGCGCCAGCTGCGCCCCGCTGTCGGCGAGGCTTTTCCAGGCATACGCGCCCGCGAGCCGTTCCGCACCGAGCCGTTCCCCGGCCCAGTACATGTCGCTGGTGGCGTGCGTCGGCTGCATCGCGGCGATCACGCCCAGCTCGGCAAAGCGCGGAATGTCGCTCGAGGCCAGTATCTGCGCATGCTCGATCCGGTGCCGTCCGGGGTTGCCCGGATACTCTGGAATGACGCGCTCCAGCGCGTTGAGCACCTCCCGGTTCGCGCGGTCCCCGATGGCGTGCACGCCAACCTGTAAACCGCAGGAAAAGACGCGCCTCAGCTGACCGTCCAGCGTGAAGGCGTCCATGAACAGGAGACCCTCGTTATCCGCATCGTCGCTGTAAGGCGCAAGCAGCGCCGCCCCGCGGCTGCCCAGTGCGCCGTCGGCATACAGCTTGACCGAGCGCATCAGCAGGCGCCCCGAAGGGTCTGTGAAGTGTCCGTTCGCGCACAGCCAGTCGAGCGCCTCGCCCATTCCGTCCGCCATCGCGTAAATGCGGATCGGCAGTTCTTTTGCCTCGATCTTGCGCTGGTACATACCCAGCATGTCGAGGCTGGTGCC
>JASFSI010000237.1:0-3877 GCA_050114495.1 Lysobacterales bacterium
CAGCGACTACACCGAATCGACCCTGGTGCCGTTGCTGCTGACGCGCCTGCGCTCGCGGGCACCCAACGTGACGCTGGACTTCCTGACGCCGAGCGACGTGACCTTCGAAGACCTCGAGCAAGGCAAAGTGGACATGGTCGTCAACCGCTTCGACGCCCTGCCCGACTCGCTACACCAGCGCATACTCTGGAGGGACGGGTTTTCCTGCCTGCTCAGCCGTTACAACCCGATCCGCTACAACTTCGACCTGGACAACTACCTCGCGGCCAACCATGTCTGGGTCAGCAAAACCGGCATGGGGGTCGGCGTCGGTGTCGAACCGGACGCGGTGCAGCAACTCGGCTGGGTCGACGACGCCCTGGCCCGTACCGGGCGCAAGCGGCGCATCCGCGTGTTCACGCGACACTACCAGGCGGCCATGAAACTGGCCGAACTGCGCGACCTGGTGGTCACGCTGCCGGCCCGCGCCGCGGACCTGGCCCGGGATAACCCCGCGGTCGTGATCATGGATCCCCCGTTCGACATTCCCGACATGGAGTTGACGATGGCCTGGAGCCCGCTGCTGCACCACTCACCGGCGCAGAAATGGCTGCGCGGGATGATCGTCGACGTCGCCCGGGAAATCGCCTGAGGGGACCGCCGGGCGCCGGTCCACCGGGAAAAATCGGTGTAAAAGTGCTAATTTAAGAGTACCGGGAGTCGATGCGACCAACGGGAGGCTGGTGATGGCGCAAACCCCGCAAACTCGGATCCTTTCCGGCCGCGAGGCCGGCCCTTTCATCGTTCGGTGGTTGATGAAGACCGCCGGCAACCCGGAAATCACCATTCGATTATGGGACGGCAGCGAGTTCGATGTAACGGACCGGCCATCCGCCGGCATGCTCGAGTTCCGCGACCGAAAAGCACTGTTCCGGCTGCTGGCTTCGCCGTCCGTCGGCTTCGGCGAATGCTACGCCGAGGGCCTGCTCGAAGTGCACGGTGATTTCCTGGCGTTCATGAACGCGGTCGCCCGGGCCCTGCGCCGCAGGCAGGCCGGCGCATACGGCCGCAACCGGCTGCGCTCGGGGCTGCACGCCCTGCGGCAGAACACGCCGCTGCGCGCAACGCGCAACGCACGGCACCACTACGATCTGGACAACAACTTCTACCGCCTGTGGCTGGACGAGCGCATGGTATATACCTGTGCCTACTTCGACAAAAAAGACGCGACCCTCGAGGAGGCCCAGCTCGCCAAGCTGGACCATGTCTGCCGCAAGATCGGCCTGCAGCCGGGCATGCGGGTGATCGAGGCGGGCTGCGGCTGGGGCGCGCTGGCGCTGCACATGGCGGAGCATTACGGCGCGCGGGTGCAGGCCTACAACGTATCGCGCGCGCAGGTCGAGTGGGCGCGGGCGCGGGCGGCTGAACGTGGCCTGGAGGACCGCGTTCGTTTCGAACTCGACGACTACCGCAACATCGAGGGACACTGCGACCGTTTCGTCTCGGTCGGCATGCTGGAACACGTCGGGCTGGCCAACTACCGCGTGCTGGGTGATATCGTGAACCGCGTGCTCGCACCCGACGGCCTGGCGCTGGTGCACACCATCGGCCGCAGTCACCCCCGCGTGGCGGACGCGTGGATCCGCAAGTACATCTTCCCGGGCGGACATATTCCCAGCCTGGGTGAAATGGCGGGGCTCTTTGAACCGAACCGGTTCACGGTCCTCGACATCGAGAACCTGCGGCTGCATTACGCGCGCACCTGCGCCGAGTGGCTGCGTAATTTCGAAGCCGTCAGCGAGCGCGTGACCGAGCGGTTCGGCGAGGCATTCACGCGCATGTGGCGGCTCTACCTCGCGGGCGCCTCGGCCGGATTCCGTTCCGGGACGCTGCAGCTCTACCAGGCGGTTTTCACCCACGGCGACAACAACGCCGTACCGCGGACCCGCGCGTACATGTATCCCGGGAAAACCGGGGCCGCGGGATGAGGCGGGCCGATGCGCTCGTCGTGGGCGGCGGCCCCGCCGGCTCCACCTGTGCCTGGAAACTGCGCCGCGCCGGCGTCGACGTGGTGGTGCTCGACCGCGTGGCGTTTCCGCGCCTCAAGCTGTGCGCAGGCTGGGTCACGCCCCAGGTCCTGAGCGACCTCGAACTGCCGCCCGAAGACTACCCCCACGGTCTGCTGACCTTCGAGACCCTTCGCCTGCACTGGGGCCCGCTCTCCATCCGGCACGCCTCGCGCCAGCATTCCATCCGTCGCAGCGAGTTCGACGCGTTTCTTCTGGACCGGTCCGGCGCCGAGGTTCATGTCCATAGCGCACGAAACATTCGGTTTGAGGATGGCGAGTACATCGTCGACGACCGTTTCCGGGCAAAATACCTGGTCGGCGCCGGCGGCACGTCCTGCCCGGTCTACCGGAACCTGTTTCGCGAGCACCACCGGCGGGACAGCAGGCTGCAGGCCGCCACGCTGGAGCAGGAGTTTGAATACGATTGGACGGACCCCGAGTGCCACCTGTGGTTTTTCAGCGACGGGCTGCCCGGTTACGCCTGGTACGTGCCCAAGGCAGACGGCCACGTGAACATCGGCCTCGGCGGCATGTCCGGCCCATTGAATCGCGGCAGCAGGAAACTGGGTGAGTGCTGGCTTCGATTCACGCGGCGCCTGCAACGCAAGGGACTGGTCCGCAACGTCAACTACCGGCCGCGCGGATACAGTTACTACCTGCGCGGCCGGGTCGATCGCGTCCGCCACGGCAATGCTTTCCTGGCCGGGGACGCCGCGGGGCTGGCGACACGCGACATGTGCGAGGGTATCGGCCCCGCCGTGCAGAGCGGACTGCGGGTCGCCCGGGCCATCGTCGACCGTGCGGACTACGTCCTTGACGACATCGCCCCGCTGAGCGGCGCGAGCTTCGTCAGCCGGGCCCTGGAGCGGCGCTTCGCCGGTGGGCCACTGGACGTCGCGGCCTGAACCGTCACTCGATGACGAAATCGAAGTAGGTGTCGGGGTACGGTTCGTCCTCCAGCGTGAAGTGCCACCACTCCTCAGCCAGCGGTCGAAACCCGTGTTTCGTCATCAGGGCTTGCAGCAGGGCGCGGTTGGCCCGCTGCTGCGGGGTCACGGCAGCACTGGCGCCGTGCGATTCCGGCCCGAAAAAGTCGAACGGCGTGCCCATGTCCAGCTCACGGAGGTCATCACCGTCCAGCCAGACGATTGTCAGGTCGACCGTGCTGCCGCGCGAATGACCGGACCTCGCCGCGATGTAGCCGTCCCGAAACAGGTGCTGCTTGGCCACGCGCGGATAGTAAGCGGCCTTCGTTTCCGTATCGTCCAGGTCCGCCGCCCAGCGGACGAAGTGGTCGACGGCGCGCTGCGGACGATAGGCGTCGAACACCTTGAGGCCCAATCCAAACGCAGCGAGTTCCCGCTGGACGGCGGCGAGCGCCGCGCCGGCCTCGCGCGTCACGAAGCACCGGTCCGCTTCGTAACCGGTAACTGGCCGGCCAACGAAATTATCGCCCGATGAATAGCGCAGCTCGACCCGGACGCCCGGCGCGACGTCGCGTATTTCGATGAACCCTGCGGGCGGCTGCGCCGCAAGGCCGGCGCAGTTCAGGAACCCGGCAACCACCATCAACACGAATCTGTTCATCGTAAAACCCGCCACCTACGGAAATCGATACTCAGGATACCAGCACTCCGAAAAAAAATTTGTCTCACCTTATCGACAAAATGGAAAGTCTACTTGACATAAAGCGCGCGAACGTTATACTGATAAGTAAAGGTACTTTTACATTTTGACAAGGAAAATAGACATATGCCATCAGCAGAAGCAAACCACACGACCCGCGCCGCGCTCACCCGGCGCAATACCATAACGCTCGCGAAATGGAC